>JALWRB010000163.1 GCA_027077875.1 Candidatus Heimdallarchaeota archaeon | reverse complement strand
GATGGGCGATGTAGATCCTCAGCAGCTCAAAGGTAGTTGCTATTCCAATGATCAGGGAGATCTCGAAGCTTTCGTACCCCCTGAACCTCATCTCGGCGACGAAGAATGCCCCGGTTACGACGATTGAAGCACTGACGCCAAGTTGTGCAAAACTTGCCAGTAGTGGGCGTACAACCTGATAACCTTGTGCGTATCTTATTGCCACTGTAGCTCACAACCGATAGCAAATTAAAACTCTTGGTACAGTCCTATTCGCACCTACCTGTACTCGCATTCCTGGCACTGTAAATATTCTAGGTTCTGTACGCCCGTTTGACCGCAGAGAAGTCGAGGTCGAACAGTTCTTCAGATCCTGCGTAGATGTCCCTCGTTGCAGAGGCCAGATCTGCCCTCGCTCCCGCGTCCGAAGACATGCCGACAGAGTATCTCAGATCCTTGAGCAGGTGTTTGTACGGGAAGGCTGCGGGGAACTCGTCCTTGAGCAGGTTGTCCTTCTTGAACTGGCTGACGACCGTCTTTACCGCCGAGTCATTCACCACCTCCAAGAACCTCTCGGGTGATATTCCCAGTTTCTCTGCAGCACTGAGCGTCTCCGCGAGTATCGCCATCTGGACTCCAAGGTTCGTGTTTATCAGGAGCTTGACCTCCGCAGCCTTCCCTACTTGCGGGAACTCGTAGGTCACCCGTCCGAAGATTTCGAAGAGGTCCCTTGCCCTCTCCACCTCCTTACCTGCAGCGAGCACCACCAAGGTACCCTGAGTAGCTGGTCCCACTGATCCGAGCACTGGGGCCTCGACGTATCCAAATCCCATCTTATCCATTCTCTGCTCGAAGTCCATTGATGCCTTGGGAGAGATCGTGGACATATTTATCACAAGTGGGCGAGCATCCGACGAGGCCACACCGTTCTCACCGAAGAGCACAGCCTCACATGCATCATCATCCGAGACCATGACGACCAATCGGTCGACAACGGATGCCAGCTCGGCTGGGTTTGCCACAACCTGCGCATCCAGCTCCTTACCGGGAGTCCGGTTGTACACGAACAGCTCGTAGCTCTTGCTCTCCAGTATTCTCCTGCTCATGGGCAGTCCCATTTTTCCTAATCCGATGAATCCTATTTTTTCCATCAACACCCGGGCAGGTGTCCTCATATTAATCAACTTGGTTGTGACTAGAGGTTATGTGGACTAGGTAGCCGACTCTGTCTCAGGTATTCTTCCATATGACTCCCCGATAGCCCAAAAATAGAGGATTCCACAGATGACCTCAGCGACAATTATTATGGTAAAATTCACGGGGTCTATGAGGGAGATGAGCAGGATGAGGACCGCGATCTTCGGAAGGACTTCGGCCAGAAGCTGCCTGAAAGTAGGTTTGAACAGAAAGTACTTTGGAGCCTCGGGGCTGATTTTCTTCTGTAGATTCCTGGCAAAGACAGGTATCGTTAACACCAGTACCGCCATGAACCCAACCGGGGAGAGCAAGGTAAAGAATGACCCAGAGTATGAGGTGAGGATCATCTGGAGGTAGATTGCCGGAACTGTGAACATCAGGGCTACCAGCTGGTGGACAACCTCTACCCCGGTCGATATCCAATCGTCGAAGTACCATGTCAGAAGGTGATATGCAAGGAGGTATACCACCGTCGCCGTGATCAGGGTGAGAAACTGGTAACCCAGATCACTCAATGTCCCAAAGAAATACTCATTCGCCACCCTTAGCCCGACAACGACTGCAGACACCACCAAGAAGAGCTGTGTGAATTCGACCGGGGACAACCTTGTCGTCAGGCCTATCTTGTTTCTCTCTGGGAGCTCCGGAAGCTCTGAGAAATAGGAAGCGATGAACTCCTCAGGTGTGCCAATCACCTTCACAAGATCTACATCCGGACCGTACTCGCTGATGGTATTCCTCAGGACATCGTACAGCTCATTGTGGTATATGCTGCAAGTCATCCTCTTAATTTTGTTGAAATATCTATTCAGTGTCTTCATTTCCAATCACCATCTCAATTATCTTCTCCGATCTCCGCAGCACCCTACTCACCTTCCTCAGGTACTCCTCACCACTCTGTGTCAGGGAGTAGTACTTTCTCCTCGTCCCCCTCGTCTGGGGTGCCTTCCCTGATTCCTCCAGTTCTTGGACATAACCCTGAGCACTCAGACGTTTGAGCATCGCGTAGACCGTCGGGATCTTGATATCCGATGAGAGTATATTCTGAGAGTGCTCTACGATGTCCCTGCCAAAGCTCTTCTGTCCAGAAAGTCGTCTGAGGACAACCGCTGTGAGCAGCGTTGTATTCCATCTCTTCTCCCATGATTCAAAATCCACAGATATACCCTATTTAATTCTATTATTTATATCTAACCATTATAACTAAAATTTGTGCGTCAAAATCTATGGGGTATTGACAAGCGTCCCGATGACCGAATCCAGATCCCACAAAGCTTTTATTTGAGCACACATGTAGGTGTTTGTGACAATAATCAGAGATATGGTTGTGGACGACGCCGAGGGTATAGCTGAGGTTGCGAGACTCTCGTGGTTCTACACCTACTCCCACATCTTCAGCGAGGAACAGATCATCGCTACAACATCTCGGAACTACAATCCGGAGTTCCTCGCGAGACTCGCCTATCCCTCAGAGAGGACAAGGATGTTTGTGGCCGAGGACAACGGCCGAGTCGTAGGCTTTGCTCAGGTAGGAGAGAAGAACTACTGGGATCCAGAGAAGCACGATCCACATAAGGCAGAATTATCGCGGATCTACATACACCCGCAGTTCATGCGAAGGGGGATCGGCCGGATGCTCCTCGATGCGGTCGAAGGATGGGTGAGAGACAAGGGCCTTGGGTCGTACGAGCTTGTCGTGCACAAGGACAACACCGTCGGTAGAAGCTTCTACTCAAAGAACGGTCTCGCCGAGGAAGGAGAACCAGATGGAGACGGGCACCTGCTGATGAGGAAGAGAGTTGACTAATTCCCTGCAAGTGTATCCTTCTGCTAAATTTTAATAGCTCCCAGACCACATTACCACAATGGACGAAAGCGTTGTTCTACCCAGCAGAGAATTCAGTCTACCCCTCTCGATAAAGCTCCTCAAGTCGCTTGGGATGATGCTCGGTGCATCGGTGATCATCATCCTCATCATCCTCATCCCCCTCATCGGGATACCCGGAACCCTCGCGACGTTCGGGTACACAGTGTACTACGTCGTCAGCACCCTGACCAAGAAGTACATCATCTCTAACGAGTACATCGGGACCAAGAGCATCTTCGGTGAGAAAACCATCCCCTTCGACAAGGTCAAGAGGCTCAGGACCGTCAAGAAGAACTCCAAAGGACACATCACACAGTTCATCTTCGAGGTCAAAGGAGGTGACCTCAGGTACTTCCCCTACTACTTCGATCAGAGCGTCGCGACCATGATTGCCCAGAAGTTCGGAAAACACGAATGACAGAGAAGACCCCAAAGAGTTTTCCCCCGTAAACCTGTTGAGAATACCCGAGAACCCCTCGCTCACAATCAGCACGAGCGAATCTTAGCAGTGAAATGCTTCAAATCCTACTTACCGAGAGAATTACTAAGAATTACTAGTGCGACTGGTAACACTATAATAATTACTAAGCATAAATTGCAACGATCTTACCCTGCAGCAAGTAACCGCTTCGTGAATCACTGAATTCACTGGAGAAGACATCTACGGTGGAATTACCATGTGTACGATGACCTGAAAATTATCTCGACATCAACGCGATAAGTATGTCATCTCTGAAAGAACGTTCACGCGATAAGTACATTAGCCCGAAAAGTACAATAACTCGATAAGTACAATAACTCGAAAAGTACAATAGCTTGTCAGAAGGAAATGCGATAATAATCTGGAGAAAATCTAACCTATCTGTTACCCTTCTGCTTCTTGCCGAGAACAAGCTGCCTGAGGTCTGTACCGTTGACCTTGATAACTCGCCACTTGATCCCGGGGATGTCTCCCTTGGCTCCCTTCTGGGCTCCACCAATGCCCTCAACAGTGACCTCGTCGTGGACGTCTATGTGGAGAAGACCTCCGTCGTGGGGAACAAAAGCACCAATCTGCTTACCGTTCTTCAGCAGCTGCACACGAACACATTTCCTCAGTGCAGAGTTCGGCTGCTTGGAACCAACGCCGTACTTGTCCAGAACAACGCCCTTGGCCTGTGGAGCTCCTTCCAGAGGATCCGCCTTCACCAGAAGTCCGAGCTGCCTCCGCTTGTAATAAATATCTTTCCAACGAAAATGTTGCCTCTTTCTCTGGAGTTTTCGTGCGGCGAATTCTCCTCTTGGACTGGATTTACCTGATGTCACTTTTGATTTTCTCCTGTACATCCTCCAACACAGGTTGGATTATATATAGGTTATTTTAGAGTTCTCGCGATGGAGGTGCAGATTCCCGGTGCATTGTGAGCTTTAGCTGAGGTGGTATTCTGGATATTCTTTCTCGGGTGCCCACCAGTCGATCGGGGTAAATACTTCCATCTTCAGTGCTTTTTCTTGGTATTCTTCATATACCATGTGGTTCAGGGGTGGGTAATGGCATCAATATACGAACGTGACAACGACACTCTGTTCCACAATCTGTACAGGGTCTCGTTCGTTGTCGTTCTCTTGTTTGGTATTCTCGGAGCTCTGATCCTCCTTGGGAATCTGGAACTGGGCATAGACTTCAGCTCGCTTGGTGATCTGGTTCCTCGTCTGATCGAGGTCTTGAAATTTGCGCTGCTGGTCTCGGTGGCAGCCCTTGTTGTGGGCATAGTTCAGGTTATCTTCACATCGTGGTTCGGTGAGGAGATCGTTATTCTGACGATGTGGCTGACTCCTTTTCTCCTGATGGGAGGGTCTGTATTCTACTTCCAGCAGACTCAGGATACTGATGTCCTTGGTGGTCTGGTTGCGGGATTGGTCATGCTCGTTCTTGTTTTCTGGACTCGGAAGTCGATCAGGATGAGTGCACGGTTGATCGAGGTTGGTGCTGAGATCACGCGTGACAACCTTGTGATGATGCGGCCCCAAGTGGTTGCGTACTTTTTGAAGACTGTCATCACTGCTCTGATGGTCCCCGGGGTGTTTACCGTCTTCATTGGCTCGTCTGTTGTCACTCCTATACTCGGAGCGATACTGTCGACGCTCTACGTCTTCATGTACCTCTTCGTGATGAGCGGTATTCAGGCGATAGCCGATGCGAAGAACATCTCGTACGTCAACCAGTGGTACACTGGCAAGCCCTCTTCGAGCAAGGCAGCCGAGGATGTCTCGAAGAGGAAGTCAGGCGTGCTGAAGTACGCTTTCCTCATGGCATTCCTTGCTCGTTTTAGGTCGAGGAACCAGCAGGGACCTCTCAGTCGTGTTGGCAAGTTGATGCGTTTCTCCAACTGGAAGAGTGCTCTCCTAGGTGGTGGTTCACTCACCTCTGCTGCTGCGAATGCCGCTGCATACTTCGGGAGCTACACGCTTGTGGTGATGATGGTCAAGAAGATGAATTCTTTGGGGGCTGCGTACAAGGAGTCCGCCAAGACGGTGTTCAAGACCTTCGCGGCGAACATTGCTGGCTCTATGGGATTCAGTGTTATCGACGGACTCCGCAGGTTGATCGCCGCTGTTCTTCTGGTCGCTATCGGCGTGTTCTTCGCCATCACGAACTACGGTATTGATCCTTACGCGGATCCGTTGTCGGTGGGTCTGATTGCCCTCGTCTTCGTGCTCATCGGAGGTGTGCCTCTGGACTCGATGTTCAAGCCCGTTGTCAACTCCTACCAGACCCTGCTGTACAAGGCATACACTGGCTCTCCCTCATCCAAGATGGACAAGAGGACGAAGGAGATCATACGGGAAGCCAAGAAGAAGTAGGGTAGTATTTTCTTACACTGTTGTAGCCGAAGACCTTTCTTCTCTGTATAGTGAAAGTATATTTTATTGCTTTAGATGCTGTCTTTTGTAGTATTGTAGCTGGGTCTGTTGCAGATTTGAGCGATATTTGAGTTGGATTTGAGCCCAATATTCCTATAGGTCGGTCGCCTAGGGTAAAGTATGAAGAAACCAATGCTTGTCTTACTGACACTTACTCTTCTAGCTGCTCTGGTGAGCGCATCTGCACAGATGCCCCCGGGTGGCATGCCCGGTCATGGTGACGACGATACTGGTGACATGCCAGGACATGGAGGGATGGGAGACGGTGGAATGGGTGGTCCGCACTCTCCTCATTACGGAGACAGGGGCTTCGAGACATCGTCTGAATTCATGATCATAGAGGGGCTTATAGACCTTGACGAGTCAGGTATCATCCTCTCTATCAGTGCTACTCCTAACATCACTGCTATGGAGGAGATGGCCGACGAGCACATGGGTGACCGTTCGATGATGGACGACATGATGGGTGATGATGTGCCGACCAACTCGATTAATGTCACTCTTTACAAGCTGGTAGAGTTCGAGGATACAGGCATCCCCGGCTTTGACGAGAACGACACGGTCGTTTCGAGCTACGAGCTGAACAGCAATACTCTCGGTGATCTGGTCTACACGACAGACGGGGTGGCACAGAACTACTCGGTCTCCTCGGACGATGGCGTTTTCTCCATGGTTGTTGAGGCACAGAATGGAGACGTCCAGTCGTTCAAGTGGTCGGTCGAGATCGCCTATCCGTTCGTCTCCAATACCTCGGACCTTGCGATGTTGCACGACGTGGTAGCTGAGAATAATATGGGGATGGACCGGGACCACATGATGGGTGGTATGGGTGGTGGTCACGGCGAGATGACGCCCCCTACTCAGTACCAGAACAACTCCATGATCATGGAGAACGCCGATATCCCGATGTTCTTCAAGTGGCTTGATGTGGCAGAGGTCGACGGGCAGAACGAGACCGTCGAGGCAACTTCCTCGGTGGGCTACTTCGCTCTGTCTATCCCCCAAGGGCAGGAAATCTACTATGACCCCTCTATAGGTGTGGAGAACTCTGCGATTATTCAGATCGACAACGATATCCAGGAGATCTTCTTGGAAGCCAGCAATTCGTTCATGGATGCAGTTCTCTCCCCAACAACTGGTGCCATTGCTCTTGCCGCAGTACTCCTCACTGTCGTACTCATTGTCATCAACAGAAGAAGCCTTAGCAAGAAATGATACACTCAACTTGGAATTTTGAGGCAGACTTAATATGGACTCTGCCCGTAATGCTGTTATGGGTGAACTCTCCTTCGATCCACATCAGGACATAGAGCTGATGGACAAGGTTCGCAACAAGAACAGGAGGAAGATGCTTCTCATGGCGTACCGCGCTCCGGTGCGTTACCACGAGATCCTCGAAGAGACCGGTCTCAAACCTGGCTCCATCTACCACCATCTTCGCGTCCTTGAACCCTTGATTGAGAAAGAGGGGCAGGGGGTGTACCGTATCACGGAGACCGGTCGCCTTGTCGTCGAGGCTCTGGAGATGGTCGAGGACAGGAAGCCCGTGGTTGAGGACGGTAAGCCGGCGGTTGTGGACCTCAATTCTGTAGTTAAGGACAGTAAGCCTGTTGGTGATCAGAGCGGATCTGCTAGCAAATCGGTGGTCATCGAATCCTCCGATGGTTCTACCTCGGACGACCCCGTTATATCTGGGAATCTCTCCTTGGAGTTCTCCGGGAATCACCAGTCTGAGGAACTCTTGGAGAGGTTCGAGGAGGTCTGGCTGTCGAGGTATGCATGGGTTCTTCTCGGGCTCTCTCTAGTTGTCTCGATCCTCCTCGCTTTCTCGGGAGTCTCACTCATCGGTAGCGGGATCTACCGTGGGAACTCGTTTGCACTGGCACTCGATCTCTTCGCCTTCCTTGTTGCCTCTGGTCTGCTGTATGTAATCGAGGACATGACCTCGAAGTACTCTCCCCGGAGCAGATTGTCCAACGTCCTTCTCATTAGACTCGTCTCGATGATCCCAGCAGTCATAGTCGGTATGACTGTATTCTTCCTATACGTGGGAGGAGTGCTACTCAATCAGACGGGTTTCAACATCCTGTTCGTTGTCACGGTGATGCTCGGATGGGTTCTCGCCACCGCTGGAATCTCCGTTCTAAGGGGTAAGTCACTACACTATGCCAGCCTTATGGCGTTCGTCGTCACGCTTTCAGACCTGCTGATCGGTCTGGTGCTCGTGCTAAGCACCTGAGAACGATTATCGTATCTAATGGTGGTGGTGATCAGACCATTTGTTACGAACTACTGTTGAAATAAATGGAAAAAGTGGTGAAATCGTCCGAAATTCAAGTTTGACAAGTAGATGATTCTGATAATCTCGGTTGTAATCAATGGTATATCGCAGTATCATCGGGTTAATTACCTGTTGTGCAGAACGTACTCTTGATGTGTCTAAGTGTAGTTGCACAGATCGAGGAGATCATCGGTGACGGTGAGGCCGTCGCTACTTTGAATGGTGTGCGCAAGACGATAGAGCTCGGACTTCTGGAGGACGATGTCAATGTGGGCGACTGGGTACTTCTCCACACCGGGTATGCAATATCGAAGGTTGACTACGAGCAGGCTCGCAAGATGCTGGATGCCATGGAGCTCGCGGACAGTCTTTGAGGTCGATTGCGTGGATCTTGGCTTCTTAGATCCGGGTAAACGTACATGCTTTCTCTGCATAGGAAACCCTCTGATCGAACGTGATGTCTTCGGAGTTCTCTTCGCGGACGAGCTCTCCAAGCTCCGTCTACCCGAGACATGGCTTGTGCTCAGCTGCGAGACAGTTCCTGAGAACTTCATAGGCAAGGTGATCAAGTTCGAGCCCGATGTCGTGGTTTTTGTTGATACATATGACGATGGCCAGAATGGCTCTTCGCTGCTCATCTCCCCGATGGAAAGCGTTCATGACAAGAGTTTTGGTACGCACAAGACCTCACTGCACCAGCTCAATGAGTTTATTCAGAACTTTCGCCCAACAACATCATGGTTTTTAGGGCAAGGTGTGCACGATGGTTCGGAGGAGGTCTACAATGTTCAGATTTCTGCAATAATTGAACAATTATGTGCTATTATTGATCAAAATATGTTATGATGCTTTAATTTGATGTCATTTATGGCTATTATTCCGTGACGCACCATATGTTAATATAATCTGTATAGCACATGATTATGGGATGAACGAGTACTATGTTGAGTCGTTCCTACAGGTCATCTGGGTAACAATCATTGTCACCTCGGTCATGGTATTCTTCTACATCGTCTTTGGACTCGTCCGAGCACGGGGTATGGACGAACCGATGAAGAGGGATCCGTATTCAGGCGGGAAATCGGTGGAGACTCAGGCAACTTTCTTCAAAGCGACCTTCTTTCAGTACGCCATCTACTTCCTGATATTCGACGTGGTGGCATTCATAACCGCCCTTGCTGCCTTCACTGGATCTGCAGAGAGACTGGTGTATCCATCTATCTACTTGGGACTAGTCCTCCTCCTCTTCCTGATCCTGCCGAAACACGAGGGTGAAATAATTTAGGAGTGTGATCGTATAGGCAACAGAATTGTCGATTGGATGAAATCGATTACTAACTGGTCAAGGCAAAAGTCCCTGTGGCTTCTGCACATGAATACAGGATCCTGCAACGGATGTGATATCGAGATACTGGCGGCTCTCACCGCGAGACTCGACGCTGAACGGTTCGGGGTAAAACTCGTAGGATCACCTCGGCACGCGGATGTACTTGTGTGCACGGGGCCGGTGACGATTAAGATGATGGATGCGGTGAAGAAGACATATGCACAGATGCCTGAACCAAAATTTGTCGTCGTCGTCGGTTCCTGTGGTTCTACAGGGGGAGTGTTCAGGGGTGGATACAACATCTATGACGGAGTGGAAAAGGCCATACCCGTGGATCTCTACATCCCGGGATGTCCACCTAAACCTGAAGCGGTGATTATGGGGGTGGCTAAGCTGATTGAGAAATTAAATGGAGGTAGTTGAGATGCTAGAAATTCAGAAGGACAAAATAGAGGAAGAGAATAAGCTCTCAAGTGGTGAACGATTAGTCGTTCTCAAGGACAAGAGCTGTAGAGCACTCGTAGAGAAGTGGTTGGGGAATGGTGTTGACCTGCACCTCTGCTCGGTCGTGGGAATCGACAACGAGGACGCTATACAGGTACTGTACTACTTCATGGACAGGAAGGACAATACTACTGTTGCCGTTGCGGTAAACCTTGACCACGAGAAACCCGTCACTGATACCATCGGCGATCTCATCGGGAGCTCGGTCTACGAGGGTGAGGCCACGGAGATGTTCGGGATAGAGTTCACGGGGAACGAGATCGCTCGGGTATTCCTCCCTGAGAATTGGGTAGGTGGATACCCGCTTAGAAAATCGTGGAAGAAGGAGGACTACTTCGATGAGTAAGAGGGACTACACCGAGTTCAATCTCGGGCCGCAGCACCCTGCTCTGAAAGAGCCTGAGACCTTCAGGGTAGTGGTAGAGGGTGAGCGGATAGTCAAGGCGGAGGCTATACTTGGCCATACGCACCGTGGTATCGAGAAGGTCGCTGAGCAGCGGGACTATAACAAAGCTCTATACCTAGCAGAAAGGATCTGTGGAATATGCAGTTTCGCCCACAACGCGAACTTTGCCAGAGCGGTGGAGTTCGTAGCTGATGTGGAGGTTCCCGAGAGGGCACAGTATCTCAGGGTTCTTGTGGCAGAGCTTGAGAGGCTGCACTCTCACATGCTCTGGTTGGGCGTGCTCGCACACGAGATAGGCTTCGATACTTTCTACTTCCTCGTGTGGAATGACAGGGAGTTGGTCATGGACGCCCTCGAGACCCTGACCGGGAACAGGGTGAACTACGGGATGAATGATATCGGGGGCGTCAGGGCAGACCTGACTCCTGATATCAAGGGGCTTCTCATGAGGAAGTTGGATGAACTCGGTCCCCGACTTGAGAAGATAAAGGAGATCGCCCTGAAGAATAAGACTGTCATCTCACGGACTAAGGGAGTCGGTGTGATTAGCAACGAGCTTGCTCGCAAGACGTGTGTCACCGGTCCCACCGCACGTTCCTCTGGGATCAACTGGGATCTGCGCAGGGACCAGCCTTACTTCGCCTACGGTGACCTTGACTTTGATGTCAAGGTGAGTACTGACGGAGATGTCTACTCGAAGATTACCCTGAGGATAGAGGAACTCTTTGAGTCGATGAGGATCATCCAGCAGGTGCTTGAACATCTCCCAGAGGGGAGAATCAAGACCGATGTCAGGGGGAAACTAGATGGTTCTGCTGTTTCCCGAATTGAAGCTCCTCGCGGGGAGAACTTCCACTACGTGGATTTCAGAAACTCTAAGGAGCCTTACCGTATGAAGGTCAGGGCTCCTACATATGCCAACGTTGTATCATCCGTTGAAGTACTCGTGGGACACTACATCTCGGATATACCTGTCATCGTGGCAGCCAACGACCCCTGCTTCTCGTGCACTGATCGGACTCTGGTCATCGACCGGGACACGGAGAGGTACCAGATTCTGACTGCTAAGGAACTCAGGAAGCTCAGTATTGAGACCACCAAGGAGGAGATCATGTGATTTCAGACATCGCTCTTTTCCTCTTTCAGTCAATTGTCTTCCCGGGGGTATTCTTCATCGTCACCCTTGCTTTCGGTTCAAACTGGATGTACCGCAAGATTTACGCACGTCTTCAACGGAGGGTAGGGCCAGACAGTGCGGGTAAGTACGGGTTCATGCAGGGCTTCGCAGATTTTCTGAAGACGGCATCCAAGGAGGAGATTGTCCCCCGATCTGCGAATCAGGTGATCTTCAGGGTGCTCCCGATCATCGCTCCGGTGCCGATAATCGTCGGGATATTCTTCATCCCCATGATGGGTCTGAGGGGGATGATTAGTTCTCCCGGAGATATTTACGCCATCGTTTTTATCCTCACCATCGTCACCGCTATCGAGATTGTTCTCGGATGGAGCTCAGGGTCGAAGTACTCCCTCATAGGTGCAAGCAGATCTGGGATGCAGTTGGTTTCCTTTGGTATTCCACTGATCTTCTCCATGCTTTATCCCATCATCAGGGCAGGTAGCTTCAACCTCATGGACATCGTCCTTGCACAGGATGGCACGAACTTTGGTTTCTTACCTCGATGGAATGTCCTCGGCTTAGGAGTGATCGCGTTTGTACTCTTTTTGATCTCTGCCCTTGCAGAACTGGAAAAGCCCCCCTTTGATACCCCAGAAGCTGAGACTGAAATCGCTGGAGGATGGACACTCGAATACTCAGGAAGGAGCTACGCATATATCCTCCTCATGGAGGATCTAAAGATGGTCTTCGTCATCTCAATAGGTGTCGTCCTCTTTCTTGGGGGACCCCTCGGACCGACTTTTGGAATTTCGGGGTGGGGTCTAGCACTCCTCTACTTCGTGTACTTCTCGCTCAAGTACTTCATGGTGCTTATCATCCTCACGATCATCTCATCGGGTCTTGCAAGGTTGAAGATCAGGCAGATCGTCTTCGGCTCATGGTCCTTTCTCACTCCGATTTCTATAGTTTTCATCATCCTTGTGATGGTCCTAGGAGGTGTGTGACATGCTGATCATAGAGCTTATCAAGAACCTGTTCCGGAGACCAGAGACGGTGAAGTACCCCTATGAGACGGAGGGGCTGAACTTCCCGGAGAGGCTTCGTGCCCTCCATATCATCGATCAGGAATCGTGTATCGGCTGTAGGAAATGTGCCCGGGCTTGTCCCGCGTACGTCATAGAGATGGTTCCTCTCACAGAAGATGAGCTGGAAGCCCGTACAGAGAAGATCAAGAAGAAGAAGGTCAAGCCGGTGATCGACCTCACGGCTTGTATTTTCTGCGGTGTGTGCGAGGATGTTTGTCCAACGGACTGCCTTAACCTGACAAATCATATCGTTCTACCCTCCGGTGATAAGGAGGAATTGGAGGTCGGAGACTAATGGATACCAATGTAATCGAAGGAATTCTACTACTCATAATGATAGTTGCTCTTCTTCTCGCCTCCGAGATGGAGAAGCTCTACGAAGTCGCGATCGTGTTCATCACCTTCATGACTGCACTCTCTGCCATCTACTGGGTATCGGGGTCGCCCATCCTCGCACTATTCCAGTTGACGATCTATGCTGGAACTACCGGCGTGATCCTCTTCGCGGTTCTCGGTGTGTTCCCCAACGAGGAACTGGGGGAGCAGGAGGAGGTGACATCGTGAATTACAGGCATTCACTTGCACAACTGCTCATGGGGGTCTTTCTCTTTGTATTTCTTTTCCCAATCGCTAACGGTAAACTGAGCTTCCTCTCCTCCCCTACAACTGGGGGAGATCTTGAGGTCGCTGTGACTTTGTGGAATGAGAGATTGCCAGAGATCTACCTGCAGATTATTTTCCTAGGAGCGGCGGTTATAGCAAGCTTGCTGGTCATAAGAAAACCACCATCTTACCACGAGACAGAACTCAAGAAATACGGATTGGAGGAGAGCTAATGCTAGGGCTAAACATCTACCACTTTGTGGTCATCATCATCTTTGCACTCGGTATCTACAATATAACCTTATCAAAGAACATCGTGAAAACCGTCCTTATCATAGAGATGATGCTAGGTGCGGTGAATCTTATTCTCTTCCAGATCTCACGGAGCAATGGGAACGATCCGCTAGGGCAATCTGTACTCATCACCTCCATCGTCATAGGTGCGGGGCTCTCTGCATTCCTCCTGTCGCTATCAGTCAAGGTATATCGTGAGTTCAACACCCTCGACCTTGAGGAGGTCACCACCCAGGAGGTGCACAAATGACAGATCTGATAATATTACCGCCACTTCTTCTCGGGTTACTGAGTTACGGATTCACACTGTGGAAGGGTTCCTTCAAGATCAAGGAGAAGGTTGGAAGCGGACTCGCCATCCTTTCCTCTGGACTCTCTCTGGTCTTCTCGCTTTTGAGTATTGGAGTGAGAGGGAGAAAGGACTCACTCCTCCCTCCATGGATTTCTGTTGGTGATATCGAGATAAGGCTGGTGTACTACCTTGATGCGTGGTCACTCACTCTCGCGATCGTCTCGTCGTTCCTCACCTTATTGATTGCCATCTTCTCCAAGTACTACTTCGGTGTGAACTCACACTCTGCTGTATACTATGGGATGATCCAGATGTTCCTCTTCGGTATGCTCCTCCTCGTACTCTCAGACAATCTGGTCTTCACCTTCTTCGGCTGGGAGATCGTTGGTATATGTTCGTGGTTCCTCATCGGGATCTATCACTACAAGGGTGGAGAAGAGGGGAAGAAGGCTTCCCTTGCGGGACAGAAAGCGATACTGGTCACCGGTCTTGCTGATGTGGGCTTCCTCCTCGCTCTAACCCTACTCGGTGCTGAATCCTCCAATATCTCATCGATAGAAACACTTCCTGCTGTAGCGGCAATAGGACTAATTGTTGCATCTTTTGGGAAGTCCGCTCAATTCCCACTCCACATCTGGATCTCCAGCACAGACAGGGTGGACATCGACGCCATGCAGGGTCCAACGACTGTCTCTGCACTCATTCACGCAGCAACGATGGTGAACGCAGGAGTCTACCTCACCGCTCGCGTCATTTCCATTGGTGTAGGTGAGGAGATATCCCAGTTCATTCTCTGGGTAGGAATTATCTCTGCAATTTACGCAGGAATGTCTGCCCTTGGTACAGGTGATCTCAAACGGGTTCTAGCTTACTCCACCATCAGCCAATTAGGATTCATGTTTATTGCCCTTGGTACCTTGGGGAGCTTTGCAGCGCTTTGGCACCTCGTGAACCACGCTTTCTTCAAAGCCTTGCTCTTCCTAATTGCAGGGTACCTCATCCACTCGGTCGGCTCCCGGAGATTAGATGACCTGAGGGGATCGGTTAGATCATGGTGGTTGAAGGCATCCCTCCTCATCGGAGCGGGGGCTCTCGCAGGCTTTCCCCTCCTCTCAGGTTTCTTCTCCAAGGACCTGATCCTCGAGCTTCTCGTGGAGGACGCAAACTGGTTGGCCTACGGCTTTACCATATTCGCGGTCTTCCTCACGGGTGCCTACTCATTCAGGATACTGCGCATTCTTCTTGGGGAGGGTGAACAGGGTCATGAGGATGTTGTCCCGAAATTCACTCTTATCTCACTCGCAGGAGTTGTACTCTTATCCTCCGGATCTTACTTCCTCCTGATTCAGTTCCCATGGGAGCATACTCCCGCAATCTTGTCGTTGAATCTCTACATGTTAGTTAGTGTGGTGGTCAGTCTGCTGGGTATGATCGTCGGCTACTACCACGATCGACTGAGTGCCCCCTCATTCTTTCGAGTACTTATCCAAGAAGGGTTCTTCGTGGATGAGACTCTGGTTGGTCTCTCTGTCGGGATTGTGACATCGGTCTCTAAACTGATGTCGTTCATCCACAGCAGAACGAGCTTCTGGAACTTCGTCCAGTTCACAACAGCGACTGTCACGATAGCAATCGCCTACTACATTGCACAATATGGAGGTTATTTCTAATGGCGTTTCTATTCCTTCCCTTATCTGTCCTTACAACTGCTACTTGGCTTCTGATCCTTCCCATCGTGATGCATCTGGAGATAAGGTTCGATGTCTACAGTATCAAGGGAGTTCTGTCTATTGTCGCGTCCCTAGCGATCAACTTTGTACTTGGATACGAGCTCTACACATATGACACTGATCAGATCCTCTCTCCTGATTTCGCGGGGGTGATTCCAAGCCACCTAGTGGAGTTCTCGGTGACCCGTCTCAACCTTACAACTGCTTTCTTCAGCTCTGTACTCTTCACAGCAATTATATTCTACAGCTGGAAGTACATGCGTTGGGAGACATTACTCGACGACAACGGAACCTACAAGCTGTACTACTACTTCCTGATGTTCACTAGTTTTATGGGATTCCAGGTCATCGTCTTCTCCAATGACGCCTTCCTTCTCTTCTTCGGTTGGGAGATGATGGTGGTACCTGGGTACGCACTTGTGGCTATCCGGCCTACAAGACACGCAGCTCGTGCGAGCTATTCCTATGCCATCATTAGCAGTATTGGCTCTATCTTCATGCTCTACGGAATTTCCATGATCTACCAGTTGACGGGGACCTTCAACCTCGATATCGCTGCGACAATGATTGCGAGTGCTGATCTCTCACGGGATTTCTCTGCATGGTTCGCCATAGTGATGATCACGATTGGTGTGGGAGTGACTGCTGGTTTTATCGGCTTCCAGACATGGATCCCAGACGCCTACAGTGCCGCTACAAGCCCCGTGGGAGGCTTTGTTTCGGGGACGTTCACGATTGCAGCCCTGTTCGCCTACAACAATCTCATCCTCAGACTATTTTCCCCTGTGGTCTTCGACTACAGTTGGCTCTTCATAGTCGGAGGTCTGGCAACGATGACAGTCGGGAACTTCGGAGCCGTAGTGCAGAGGGACGTCCGGAGGATACTCGGATACTCCTCCATCGGGCAGAGGGGATACATCCTGTATGGCTTCGGTCTGGTCTCACTGGCAACATCAGCAGGTACTGAACTCCTCGGTCTCACGGAGCCAATGGTGGTCGTCATCTACTTTGCAATTGGATTTACCTTCCTCGAAGGCAATCTCTTTCTCATAATCGGAAAGGTTCTCTATGTCGCACAGTTCGAGGTGAACTCCCGTGACATCATTGACTTGAGAGGTAGCCTGTCCAATACCCCCCACACGGCCATGATGATGATTCTCAGTGCACTCGGGTTAGCTGGAATACCACCTACAATCGGATTCAGTACCAAGATCATGTTATTGTTCATCGCGGGGGAGAGCGGTGTGGATTGGTGGTTCATTCTCCTGTTCCTCCTTAACTCAATCGTCGCCCTCATCTACTACTCGAACCTGCTGAGAATCCTTCTCTTCACTAAGCGTGAGGATCCGCTTGACATGTCCATGTCTCCAGGTACAGTGAACACCGCGATTTTTTTGGTATCGATCATTTGCATCCTATTTGGTCTTGCACCAATCGTAATAATATCGATGTTCTGAGAGTGATATAATGAAGGAGTACAGTGATTACCTCACGGAATTGAATGAGAAGACGGCCGCCCTCCTCACCAAGATCACCAAGTACTGCAAGGTCCTTAATCGGCAGATCAATGTCATGCACGTGTGCGGTACCCACGAGGCCACTGTCTCCCGTGCGGGTATCAGATCTCTCCTTCCGAAGAATCTAAGGATCATCTCTGGACCTGGCTGCCCTGTGTGCATCTGTCCTGCCGAGCACATTACCACCGCCAAGGAGTTGGCCAAGCGCGGGAACATCATCACCACCTTCGGCGATATGTTCAAGGTCCCTGACACCACACTCAAATCTTTGTCTCACCTGAAGGCAGAGGGACATGACATCAGGACTGTCTACTCGGCCATGGATGCGGTGAAGATTGCAGAGAAGAACCCAGACAAGAGGGTGATCTGGCTGGGTGTGGGCTTCGAGACGACCGCCCCCATGACCGCCTACGAACTCATGAAGAAGCCCCCCTCGAACTTCTACGTCCTAGCCGATTTCAGACTGGTACCGCCCGCTCTTGATCTCCTGCTTTCTGATCCCGAGCACGAACTGACCGGCATTATACTACCGGGTCATGTCACAACCGTGATGGGTCTCAAGGAGTACGAGGAGTTCCCGAGACGATACGGTATCCCAATGACTGTAGCTGGTTTTGAGGCAGTAGAGTTTCTCTACGCACTCGAGGTTCTCCTCAAGATGATGGTTGACGGCGAGCTCGGTTTGAAGAATTCTTACACGAAGGTGGTGAGGTACGAGGGTAATCCTAAGGCCAAGGAGGTTATGAAAAAGGTCTTCAAGGTCGTGGACGCTAAGTGGAGGGGTATCGGTACGGTCAAGCAGTCGGGGTACGACCTGAACGAAGATTTTAGAGAGTACAATGCTCGGAATCTGATTGACTTTGATATCTCCCTTGAATATGATCTCCCCAAGGGCTGCAGGTGCGGTGGAGTTATCCTTGGTAAGGTCGAGCCGGAAGAGTGCCCCCACTTCTTACGGAGGTGCACTCCCGAGACTGCGATAGGGCCGTGCATGGTTTCCGATGAGGGGACGTGCCGGATCAGGGCGACATTCAGGGAGGTACGCTAATGCACGAGCTTCACAGGGCGGAGAGACTGTTCAAGGAGCTGAGGAAACGAGGTGTTTCCGGTAAGGTCGAGGTCGAGCTGGAGCACATAGACCGAACGATGATCACCCTTGCCGAGGTGCAGGAGTGCTTCGACATCCTCGCCATGGACACGGATCTATCGGGCTCCGTCCTGAGGTTCAAAAGCAAAGAGGTTGGATTGAAATGTGTGTGTGGTAGGGTCTACACCCAACCTGTCATGGAGTGCGAAACCTGTGGTTCCACATCTCTCATGATGGACATGGAGGACGAGTTGACAATTTCATCCATCAAGGAGCTTCCATAATCAGTAACTGGTTCAGCATACTCTGGGGATGGGCTCACCGTAGGGTTTGTCTAAAAGTCTCGTCCCACCAATTTCCGTCTTGACATGGACTTCGGGTCTTCCTTCAATCATCCTGCCAATGATCGCGGCATTCTTGCCCGAATCTGCCTTCAGTAGTAGATCAATGACCTCCGCAGAGTGCTCTTCAGTGCAGACGATCACTACCTTCCCCTCACTTGAGATCTCCAGGGGTTCGAGACCGAGGATATCACAGATCGCTTTCGCTCTTGGATCCACGGGTATTTTCTTCTCGACGACCTCCACGGTGCACTTGGACTTGGTAGCCAATTCACTCAGGGCAGAGGCCAACCCTCCCCTCGTCACGTCCTTCATACATCTCACCCCCTCGTGCAGAACAACTTCTTTCAGGTCGGGCCATAGCGGGTAAACGTCTGACAACAGATTGGTCTCCAAGTCGATCCCCTCCCTCTGTGCCATCAAGGCAGCTCCGTGATCTCCTAGGGTTCCAGATACGATCACCACATCTCCGGGTCTGCCCGCAGAGTCCTGCAGGGGTGCGTCCCTCTCCATCAGACCGATACCTGCCGTGGTAATCACGATGTTGCTCAGAGATCCTTTGGGCATGACTTTGGTGTCTCCGGCGATCACACGCACCCCTGTCCTCCTCAGATTCTCCCCAATGGTCTCGCAGATCTTCCCCAAATCGTTGAAGCTGAATCCCTCCTCGATGATCATGCCAAGCGTGAGGTACAGTGGTCGGCACCCCATGACCATGAGGTCGTTGACCGTCCCCGCTACTGCTAGGTCTCCGATGTTCCCACCAGGGAAGAAAACGGGATCCACTGTGTGCCCGTCCGTGGTCAGGACAATCCTGTCATTCGGTATTTGAACAACAGAGGAATCGTCCATATCGAGGGGACCGATGAGATCCTCCTCGGAGTTCCTAAGTCCGATCTTCTCCCCGATGAATTTGATCAGGAGATCCATACGCTTCCCCCCTCCTCCCATGCTGATGTCCACGATGTCAGGTAGATTCATGTGACAATGACACATACCGTGATATATTAGCTAGGGGTTTTCTCTCTGGATTCGGGATGACAACCACGCCACCTGTCCTGCACTGATCCCACCATCTCCCGGTGGGACGTGCCGGTGCCTTATGAACTCCAGTCCTGCTTTTTCGACAAGTGAACCGAGGAGTCTGTCTATCCTGTAGTTGTAGGCCACCCCTCCTGTGAATCCCACTCTCGTGATTCCCTGCTCCTCCGCCCTGCCAATTGCCAACTCCGCTAGGCTCGTTGCAACCGCGTCATGGGCGAATCGTGCCCGTGCCCTCTTACCATGGATGGACAGAACTTCCTCCATGATCCTTGGTGTGTCAACTATATTGCCGGAGACAAAGGGGCGTGTGGGCTCTATATTACATCGTCCAGCAACTGCCTCCAGTCGGATTGCTGGCTCTCCCCTGTATGTCCTCTCACCAACCGCTCCGATAAGGAAGGACACTGCGTCGAGAAAGCGGGCGACCGAGCTGGTGGTGATACCTTCCCCGAACCTACGGCAGAGGAAGCGGTACTCTGCCTCTCCTTGCTTGAATGCGTTGTAGTCGGCGTACTCCATCCACTCGTCCTCCCTTTGGAGATGCTTGAGGTAGCTGAGAAGCATCCTCGCTGGGTATTTAGCGTTGGCATCATTCCCGTAATAGGAGATTGGTACTGCCGATCCGATCCTCTCAATCCCATTCTCAGACGTAATATAGAGCTCCGTCCCCCACGCATTACCGTCATGTCCGTACCCGAACCCGTCAACCGCCCAAACAACAGTTTCGCTCCCGAGTGGAAGCCCCCTGTCAAGCAGGAGCGAGTAGACATGCGCCTCGTGGTGCTGTACCTCGTGGAGAACGGTGCCACTGAACTCCTTGACCAACCTTCTGCTGAGGAAATCGGGGTGCAGGTCGACAACCAAGTGCTGTGGTGTGAACCCGTACAGGTTCCGAAGGTGGGTGACTGCATCCCTAAGGAAGTTGAGGTTCTCGAGGTTCCTCATGTTGCCGATGTGCTGTGTCACAGTTACCCAGTCCCTACTAGAGAATGCACCCGTTACGACCTCGTTCGCTCCCAGAGCAAGAATGTCCGGGACGACCTCTGTGTGGTGCAGCGGTTGAGGGACGTAGCCTCTTGCCCTCCGGATGAGTACGGAGTGATCTCCGAGTGACTTTATGACAGAGTCGTCCACTCTCTGCGCAATGTACAGGTTGTGCATGAGGTAGAAGTCCGCACCGAAGACTGGGTCCACCGCCGTGATCGGCATTGGAAGTCCTGGTTCGTTGGCGGAGGTCAGGACGACGAGTTCATGCATCCCCTTCTTGAACAGCAGGTGCTGTGCGGCTGTGTAAGGCAGAACCATCCCCACGGTGTCGAGTCCCGGTGCGATAACGTCGAGCGGAAGGTTTGCTCCCTTTTTCACAGGTAACACGACGATGGGTCGCCTCGATGACTGGAGCATCTTCTTGTCGTGATTTGTAAGTTCGCAGTACTTCTCCACGACCCCGAGCGACTTTGCCATCAGGGCGAATGGCTTATTACTCTCATGCCGCTTCCTCCTCCTCAGGTTCTCTACCGTGTCCCTGACGCGTACACTGCAGATCAGGTGTGACCCACTTTGTCCCTGCATGAAGAGTGTGTCGCCGTAGTTGATCCTCTCGGCAAGGACTTTCCAGTCCAAGGGGATGGGACCTCCATAAGAGTCCCTGAGATAGTAGGAAGGGCCGCACACACTACAGCAGGTGGTCTGGGCGTGGAACCTCCTGTTGGACATTGCGGTGTACTCCTCACTGCACTCGGAGCACAGGGGGAACTCGGCGAACGAGGTCTTTTCTCGATCATAGGGTAGACTCCTGATCACGGCATAACGGGGTCCACAGTCTGTGCAGGAGATGAAGGGGTAGTCCACCCTCCTACCCACGTCAAGATCCTGCCTGCAACCGTTGCACATGGATATGTCGGGTGGTAGGGGGGAGAAGGAGGTGGATGATGCGTCAAAGCTCCCGAGGATTGAGAACGAGTCTGCCTCGTAGTCTGGGATCGCCTCTACCTCGTGCGAGTAGATGGCGGACAACTCAGGTTTCTCCCTCTCCATCCTGCGGACGAAAACATCCATGAGACGTTGCTCCACGACGATCTCGACCCCCACACTCCCGAGATTCCTTACGTGACCTGTTGTTCCCACGTCCTCCGCCAGACGTTTGATGAAGGGCCTGAAACCGACACTCTGCACAATTCCTGTCACCAGTATTCGGGAGTACACAACATGATTTAGCATGCAGCACATAATAATATTGGACCATGTATCTGGAAGTGTGCACTGCTAAGTGGTAGAAAGTTTCTTAGGGACTATCGAAACTCCGGAACTAAGCACATTTTATCCCTAGAGGAAATTCAACGCAAGATATGGAACTATATCATCCCTATAATTATAGAAAAATCAAACCTGCAAGGTACTGGTGTGCTGTGGCCGCATGATGTCGGTGGGTTACTACCCTATACTGTATAAAAGTGTTCTAGAAGAACCTTCACTTTATGATGATCCATCTCCCTACTTCTCTAGCTCCGATAAATGGATAACTTCTTACCTATGCATTGAAAATATTTGTATTACACTACTGTGCACTTCGAGATACAGAGAGAGCGAAGGACAGTTGGTCATGCACCCGTCTTTCCTCTTCCTAAATGTGACGAAAATGTTTTTGTGTTTCCAATGCCTATATGTAGTTTTCACCAGTAGATTGGTAATTCTTGTCCTACTGGTCATATTTTTAGAGACTAGAACAGCCACAATAATTTTCTCTGTATAACCAGTTAACTTTACCTAATTTTCTAGTTTCATTAAATAAACTCTGGTGATGTCTAGAATAATTAAACCTCATTTGCAACTCCGTAAATGTCATCTTTTCAAACAAGTATTTTTAAGCCTCAATGAAGGATAAGGAGTATGGTTCTAGTAAGCGAATTAATCGCGGTAGGGAACATTGGAGTGGCAGCAATCATTTTCTTCATGTTCTTCAGGGTTCTCCCTGACCTGCGGGGGAGCAGATTGCTGTATCCTGGAATTTTCCTTGCCCTCGGCGGTCTTATGTTTGTGTTTCACGCGCTCTCCGAGGTCTTTGGTCTTGGTGAGAATGTCTATGCAATCACCGCATCAGTGGTCTCACTCCTCCTTTTAGGTGCGATATTCCTCATCGATAGAGGTACGGAGGCGATATAATGGCAGAGGTATTCGCAACCACCGTCTTCGTTGCCACATTTGTACTCGATGTCCTGATCCTTCTCCTCGCTGTGAAGTATGCGAGGAAGGAGGGGACAAGCGGTCTACTTAACAGGTCCATCCTCTTCACAGGGCTCTCTGCTGTGGCCCTCGGTCTTCACCATATCATGGAGATCTACCACGAGCTCGTGCCTGCTACCGTGGCTGAAACCACTGAATTCCTCGCAGCTGCACTACTGGGAATAGCTAGCTACTATCTCTTCCAGCTAGTAAGTGCGGACTAGGGGCTGATAAGGATGCTTCAGTTTGCAATCGTGATCACGAGGGGTGGTCTTCCCATAACCTCTTACGACTTCTCCTCAGGTGGTTTCGACATCAACGAAGTACTCTTCTCCGGCTTCATCAGCGCGATACAGCCCTTCCTCAAGGAGATCAAGGACGATGCTTCCAAGACGGGTGAGATCAAGAACGGGAATGTGAACATCCTCTACTACTCTTCCCAAAAGGTAATTGGTGTCCTCGTGGGGACAGACCTTGACGAGGACGTAAAGGATAAATTGATGTACGTGATCGACGACTTCAACAGCCAGATACTTCACTTCGATGACACCTTCTACCACCTCGAAGACGAGAGTATCAAGAGTGCCATTGACCGTCTGCAGGAGAACCTCATCCTCTCATTTGGTAAGATGGCAATTCATGAGTACTTCGTCCCAATACCTCTCGTAAAGCTAGAACCGACAGGGGACGAGCTTTTTGATCAGTTCATCTCCCGTATAAATGGAAGTAGGACGTTCAAGGAGATCTCAGAGCGAATCAGTCTGAGCTGGGGGGATATCCTCCACTTCACTTCCCAACTTCTCAAGGACAAGCTCATCACCTTCAATGTCTCATTCAACAAGGAGCAGATCTTCCAAGTAACACCCTACGGTATGGATATAATGTTCCAGCGGGCTGCGGTTCCCTCCGAGCTCTCCGAAATCTGGGAGGCTGATGTACTGCCGGTACTCTCCGAATTCAATGGTGAGAGGTCTTTGATCCAAGTCACAAGTGTCCTATCCAAGCACGTCAAGAATATCGGTGAATTGAAGTACTACGGTATCATCCAAGATCTGCTCTTCCACCGAATCATCCTCCCACTTCCCATCTCATACGAAATCGGGAAATTCCTCCAGGAGTACTACCTCGAGTTTGCGAAGTACATCCAGAAGAAGATTGGGAAGACCAGCATGAAGTTCCTACAGAACAGGATAAGTGAGGCGGGATACATACGGACACTTCTTCCCGACTTCGAAAATCAGCGGACGCAGTCACTGGACAAGTTCCAAGCCCTTCTCAAGGACAAGGAAGATGAGGGACTTGTGGAGTTCGTCAAGGAGTTTGTCAGCCCTGTCAGAGCGACCGTGAATGACATCCGGAAGTTCTCGGGGGCAAAGTCGGTCAAGAAAGTCTTTGATGTGCTCTTTGAGAAGTTGTACGGACCTTACCAGAACCTGATTGACCACTACCTCCTCCACGAGATAGCCTTCATG
>JALWRB010000162.1 GCA_027077875.1 Candidatus Heimdallarchaeota archaeon | reverse complement strand
AGAGAGATTCTCGTATTCAAGTTTCAGAATCGGGATAGGGGGGAGTCCAAGATCTTGTGGATTAATCTGGTCAAAGTATCTGAGAACCTTTGGACGAGAGCAGAAAGTGAGGAACGCAGAGCTGATGAGCTCAGTAACGAAGCTGTCAGAGTAGAGGATCTGAAGCTCAAGCTTGATAGACTCGACTATCTCGCTTAGGATATTGAGAACCTCCTCCTGAGAGTAGAGACCCCACATTGTGTCTGCAGGAAGAATACTCATTGCCATGGGATCAATCGTGAACACCTCTTCATAGTCCCGTTGGTACGACTCAAGTACAGATTGGATCTGGCTCTGAATTACTCTCCCGACGATATTTGTCGATATGCTGATCAACTCTTGGAAGAAGAGGTTCAGGATATGGCAAGAGAGCTCGATTATCGACAATGACTCTGCAGAGGGAGTAGATATGGAGGTCAATAAGGCGTTGAATACATCTCTAAGTTTCTCCTCTTCGAAAGGTTTCATGATAAAATCAATTGCTCCCAACTGTAGGAGAACCGATATTACCTCCTTCTGGGCTAGACCAGAAAGGATTATAACTTTGGACTCAGGGTCCTTCTCCATTATGTGCTTAAGGACCTCAATCCCGGTCATATTGGGAAGTATAATATCAAGGAAAATAAGATCGTACTTAATCTCGTTTATTTTGTCGAGAAATTCAATTCCCGATCCGAACGATGCCACGACATTGTGATTCAACCTCTGGATGCTGTCCCGAAGGATCTTTCTCACAAATGAAGAATCGTCAATAATGACACAATCTAACCTTGACAATAATGGTAATTATACTTTAACAAAATTAAGCTTAGCGTTGGTGAATCGTGAAACTGGTGATAAAAATATTCCAAGCATCAGAATTACTAACTCTAGAGTAAGAATTTTAATAAACAACGATTTTATACACTCCCTCCTAGTACATTCTGTTGTTTAATCGACTTGAGAAAGAGTGGACATTACCAATGGTCCACGAGAAGGAGATTTGTAGTTTCACGCTAAACGAGATTAAGTACTTGAATATTCTCATCTTTCTTCTCCTCTCTGCAGTATTCATCACTCTTTCCCTGTATTTGGACAGTATACTATTCGCGGTTCTCCCAATAATCATCCTTATCACATTCTTCCCTTTATTGGTCTACCCGTGGGATGTTGTGCTCTCAAACAAGAGATTCATCCTCCGTAGAAGATATTGGTTTGTTGGGAGGTTTTCAAATTTGGTATCGTTTAAACTCAAACACTTGGATACAAGCAGTGTTACGCCCCGGATTAAATTTATACCATTATTCTTAGGTTATGGCATCCTATCATCAATCTCACTACCCATCGCCCAATTCACTACAGAGCACAATCTTCCACTTCCGTTAATATTGAGCATATTCATCTCAGTAATGGATATGTTAGGCCTTGGAAGATATTCAGGGAAATCTCAGTTACATAACATTACATCCATAATTGTGGACACTGTCGATCCAAATAGTATCATTCTCAGAACCCTACTATTTTCAAGTCTGATTATCGGGGGAATAATCTTTGCACTTGGGTTGCCATGGAGGAAGTCAGTTGTTCTCCGGTCTGGTGGAGGACATATTCTCAAGCTTAACTTTGGTCTTCCTGACATA
>JALWRB010000161.1 GCA_027077875.1 Candidatus Heimdallarchaeota archaeon | reverse complement strand
CAATCATCCCAAAGGTTCCCACAATAATCGGGTACATCCATCTGATGAAGTAGGATTTGAATTTGCTCAGAACCAATCCTGTCGTGAGGATCGAGAGGATCAGGAATATCCATGACACTACCTGATCCATCACTTTGTAACCTCCATGACCTCTGTCATTGTCAATTCCAGAACTTCTGGAAGAGTCCCCCTCAACTCCATAGAATCCGGGGACATGAAATTCGCTCTCTGGATGAGTCCAGCACTCACCTCAGAGAGGATGATCTTGGACTGGATATTCTCAACTTGACTAATCAGGGCAAAGATGTAGTCATGGTAGGAATTCACCAAGACCACCTTGTCTTTCATCTTGATCAAACTCAAGTCAGATACCGATCTCAGTTGATCCCTGAAGATGGTATTAAATATCCGAATACCACTTGCAAAGAGGAAAAAATCGAACACCTTGTCATAGCTTTTAATTGCCACCGGTATCCCTGACGGATCGACTACTATAAAAGCCCAGATTTTTTGTGACGCAAGGACAGAGCTTACAGGCCTTATTCCGTAAGCATATCCATAGAATGCGGCAACGACACTACCGAAAAGGATGAACCCCGTCGAATCCTTGGCATCAGCAACTGCAGTACTTGAATTCAGTGTCTGATTCAGGATTACGTAGGCAGTGACAAACAGAACGATAGCAACAATAATCTGGGGGGAGATCATATTGCTCTTTGAGTCACGTCTATAGAAGGACTCAAAGAATTTCGTAACGATAAGGCCTCTAATGACCCAGATAGCACCCCACCCTGACAGGATTAGCAGGAAGATGTACGCAGTACCAGATATTGAATCAAACCAGTATCCCGTGTTGGGATCATAATAGACAGAGACGAAGTCAGTAAAGAGGATAAAATACACGTTGAAGCCAAAGAGGGCGATAAAGAGGTAGTGGTGAAATGGTCGCTTGGTCGACGTGCTAACAAATGGGACATTGAAGAGGTACTCTCCCAAATAGTTCACAATAATACCTATAGTGGCAATTTTCAAGAATATCAACGCGATGGTCTCGTTCGGAGCGAGTCTCACAAGAATTGTGAAGAATGCCCATGTTAGAAACCCAAGGAAGAGGACATGCATCCATGTCTGTACTGTGCGTGGTTTTCCTTTATACTGCCTGATCACAAGGATATAACTGAGGACTCCGACGGTAAAAGTTACCAGTGGAATCAGTACCTCAGTTTCCATAATAGACATTATGAATTATTATTTATAAGACTATATTTTGAAAGGTATCGAATTTTACTTATCGTATGTTTTGGAGAAAGTGATTATCTCCTTCACAAGATTGTAAACATACTCCTTGGACAATGTGTCCGAGCTAATGATTATGTCATAGACACTCATGTCGTCAACGTCAATTCCATAAAGGGAAGAGAATCGTTCACGCTCCATCTGCTCTCGGATGAGTGTTTCCTTTTTGGCCTCCTCTACGGTCACTCCATCACGTTTTGCTACCCGCTTCCACCTGACCTCTGGAGATGCAGTTATACAAATCTTCAAAATTTTGGGAGAATCTGGGTCTGTGTTCTTGGGAGTGAAGTGTGCTGCTAATTGTGCGTCGACCACAGTATTATCGATCTTTCCCTCAGCCTTGGTCCTCTCGTCAATTTCCAGATCGATGTTAGGGAGCTCTTTTGCCTTGATTGAGAACTCCTCCAAGGAATATCCTCTCTCTTTAGCAATTTGTCTGAAGATATTTCCAGCCGAAATAAAATTCATTCCTAGTTCTTCAGCAACCTGACGAGCAACAGATGATTTACCGGATCCGTGCGGTCCACCGATTGCGATGATAACGATGGTAATTCACCCTTCTAGCTTCTGGTAGCAACAATGATTCTTCTTCTGGTGCAGGGTGAGCAGAGATTTCCTCCGAACACTCGGGAGGGTTTTCTCTCGCTCTTCTTCATTTTCCTGACTTGTGACCGGACGCCCTTGGCTACACCTGTGAGGGGCTTCTTGCACTCTGCACATTTGGGGTGACCAGCGACCTTCCTTGGCCTGTAAATTGTGATCTTACCAGATACAGTTTTCCTGTATTTTCTCTTTCCGGATCTTAGTGTTGGTCTTACCATAATTATCACACTGATTTAGCTATAGTTTCGCGAATACTCCTCTGTATTTATAGGATTAGGTAGATATCGATTGAACTACTACTGCTGGAACGGATTTTCGGGTCTTGCACCCTGTAGATTGATACCAAAGATTTTCTGTATCAGGGTGGAGGATACGATCGCCGACAGGAAGTACATGAATCCAAATCCCACTGCACTCAGTTCGGTGAGGGCAATGTAACTCGAAACCCATCCACCAAACAGGGGAAGCCAGCTAGGAATCTGGAATGGGAAGACAGCGACAACTCCACCCCTGTCAGGAGTAAGATTGAGATATCTATCTCCGATTGAGCCCCTCAATGTGGTAAAGATAGCAATGAATGGGAGACTTAGGAAGAGCTGTGGGAGCATTCTCTTCATCATTATCTTCTGCTGGAGCTCCGTGATTCTCTTATCCTTCGATTGGACTTTGGCCCAAAGAAGCTTATCTGCAGTATCCCTCGCCTTATTCTTCAATTTGTTATGGCGATTGATCTGTTTCTGGAACTTATTCAATTCTTCCATGTCTACGAGTTTCCTCGTCACGAAAGCTGATAGCAGAGAGGTGAAAATTGAGATGATGACAAGAAAGAAGGGTGCGATTGGTGGATGTGTGATAGCAGATCCTTTCACGAGGTTGACGAACCATGCATTATACCAAGCCGCGGATCGGTCTTTATTCGCCTTCACGTTGGTAGCGAAATACAGATATGTCTTCCCATCACCAGAGTAGCTGTTCAGGAATACTACAACCACTGACAGCTTAACAGATGACGTGGCATTGTACCTAAGATATCCTCCATCACCCGAGAAGCTCGCGAAATCTGCTATATTCTCGGGAACTGATCCGTTCATAAATGAAGGATACGAATTTACAAGGGTAGTGACAAACTCTTGATCAATTTTGCTCCTGTTGTCGTCGATGAAAAGCATCAGGTCTGAATCGGAGGAGGACGCAAACATCTCGACAGGTTTTCCTGCTTCATAGGTCATTGAGTAGACTGCGTACCTCATGGTATTGTTATCGGATACTGTGACCTCATTCCCATGGAGATACTCGAAAGTTCTCTCACCAAATCTTGTGAATTCAGTCCTCTCGACTGGGGTTCCAGACAGAAAGAAAGAACCCTCTATTGCATTACCGAAGAGGACTTCGGGAGAGTAGACCAACAGGTAGAGACCCTCCATGTCCCCGGAATAAGATAGTTTATCATTCCCTGGTTGGTTAGAGTAGGCGATGATATAGGAATAGTTCTGTAGCTGTACACTTGACCTCACTCCCTGAAGTAACATATCGTAGTTATTCGTCGAGACAACTGCCATATCGTACTCGACGCTACTTGTAAGATTAAGATCCACAGAAATGGAGCTGAGGGTGGGATCAATGACGTACAGTCTCATACCTACAAAATCATCTGTCGCTCCTTGAGCGACTACTGGAAGAAGTAAGAGAAGCGACAGGAATGTGTACCGTCTACTCATTGAACCCAAATTTACTCGCTGGTTTAATTAAGTAACGAATGATTCCCACACCGCGACAAGACATTGACGAGGAAGTTATCTGCCTTGGACTTCCCCCCCATGGTACTGATTGAATAGTCAAGGTTACCAAGGATGGTTATGAGTTCACGGCGACTGAAATAGTGGTAGAAGCGGTGGGTCAAAACATTCCCCCTCGAGTCCTTCCATGGGCGTTCATGATCAACAAATTTCCATGGATCACCTCCAGTTCTTATCTCCTGAAGTATCTTCCTAGCATTGGATTCCCTCCATTTTCGCCATACCGTGAAGACTAGAGTACCGTCGAGGATGCGGGCCATCTCGTGAACCGCTGATCTCCGCTCCTCATTGCTTCTGAGGTGGTGCACCACAGCGATTGAGAGGACCTCCTCTGCTGCGCACTTCCTGAACGGTAGGTTGGGGAGACTCCCCTCGATCCTCTGGTGATCGTGTCCCCCCACATAATCCTCAAGGAGTGCGCGGGTGATATCAAGAGCGATGACAAGCGTTCTGGAGCATTTCTGGAGGTTCCTTCCGTTACCTCCTCCCACATCGATGAGAATACCTGGTCTCTCCTCGCTCAGGGACGGCAGTTCCCTCAGGAGGTCTATCCAAGGATGCTGTTTCTTCGAGGAGTATGATGCCCTGATATTCTCATAAGCGTCTTGGATTCTCACTGTAGAAATCTCCAGAAGCCGATGTTATAATTCTTGTGGCTGAATAGTCACAGTCCTTACTGTTAAATTGGGTATGACCTTTTCCGATGTATGTCAAGAGTTGATGAATGGATAGTCCCCGATAGGGTTTACGACGCACATTGCCACTTCTTCACCTACCAAGGAATGGAAAGAAGGGCAAAGGCATTCGGTGTTGAGACACCTGAGGAGATGGCTAAAGTCTATGAGGAGAGGATCGGCAGGAAGTTTGTGCTTCCGCCCAAGAAGCACGAGGACTTCGTTGAGATGTGGGTCAAAGAGATGGACGCAAAGGGACTAGATAAAGCCCTCATGCTCCCTGACTGGAATGACTACTCGTTCGTTGAGACCGCGACCAAAGTGTACCCAGACCGATTCGTTCCGTTTGTAATGGTCAATCCCACAGAAGAGAATGCCATGGAATTTGTGAGGGAGGCTTATTCTAAGCTTGATATCAGGGGTATGAAGCTCTACCCTCCGCTCCATTACTACCACGCGTACGATGACTTCATGACCCCGTTCTACGAGTTCGCACAGGATCATGAGATGCTCATAACTTACCACATGGGGATCTCCGTGGGGGCGAGTGCAGATCTTCGATACATGAACCCGTCGGATGTCTCCCCCGTCGCTCGTGACTATCCAAAGATCAACTTCGCCTTTGCTCATTTTGCGACTGGTTACCTCCGCGAGCTCCTCTTCCTCATGTACCACGTGAAGAATGTCTATGCTGAAACCAGCTCGTCCAACCGGTGGATGGAGTTCCTACCGTACGATATCACACTCCACGATGTGTTCCGGAAGGTCATAAATGCCTCTTCAGTTGACAACATAATCTTTGGGACAGACTCTACGATGTTCCCCAGAGGGTGGAGAAAGCCTATTTACCAGTGGCAGCTCGCTGTGGTCAATGAGATTGGCCTGAACAAAGAGGACATTGACAAGATATTTTACAAAAACTTGGAGCGGATAGCGAGGATTTAGTCACGGCCCCGATTGCTGTACTCCTTGGAGCTGAAGACGAGAGTAGAGTTTATCTTTGGTTTGTTGCATTGTAATATTTCCACTACGTACCTTTCGCTTTTTCTCCTCCTCTTGTGCCTCCTGTAGCTCAATGTCTCTAGCGAGTTTACACTTCTTGGTCATCGTATAAGAATATGCGAGAACACATATTAATGTTCCCCCAACTGATTCGGAGGAATTACCATGTATTCTCTGGAAAATTAACAGAGTCGATCTCTACATTCCCAACTATCCCCACAACGAACTCCACGTTGCTGAACACTGTTGCTTGGATCTCTCGAACAAGTTCTGGAGTCACATTACGGTACATCTCCAGTTGCTCATCGATCCCCTCGAATCGACCTCGTCGCCAGTAAGATGTCGATTGCTGGAAGAGGTAGCTCATAGGGCTTTCCAGAGTAGATCTGAGCTTGTACTCCAATCTACTGCACAACTTCTCAAGCAACTGTTCGTCAATTTCTGTGGTCGCAAGCCTGTGAAGGGACAAGAAAGTCGTGTGGATTGCCTCTTCTACCTTCTCCGTCTCGGTTCCAACTACCACGATTAGGTTTCCGACATCTTCCCACATGTCGAACTCTGCCCATGCAAAGTTAGCGATGCCCGGTCTCACCAAGTCCTCTTGGAGTATGCTTGATCGTCCAGAGCTAAGTAAGATGGACAGGATTTCTATCCCCTCGGTATAACTGCTTCTTGCCCCGGGGATCTTCATCCCAATAGCGAAGTAAGTCATTGGCAGTTGCTTCCTCATGAAGAAGCTCGAAATACCAGAACCAAGGGATGGTATGTAGGTTGTTCTTTCGAATTCGGGTTTATCGCTACTTATCGCAAGACTTCCGAAGCTAGAATTTAGCTTGGAGATGATCTCCTCCTCTTCAAAGTTCCCCACTACTAGAATAACTGCATTACAAAGATCATAGTGTCTGTCCCTGTACTCCTCCATCTCTGTGAGTGTGATATGGGTCAGGCTGTACTCATTTCCTATAACCGTCATTTCAAGGCTTGTGTCCTTGTTAAGTTTCTCCTTGAGTTTGAGGAAGAGGTGGAAGTGGGGAGTATCCTCCATCCTCTTCATCTCCTGTCGGACGACAAAGCTCTCTTTCTCGAACTCCTTCTGTTCAATCTTCCCGTAGTTGAGCAGGTTGTGAAAAAGCTCGATTGCACCATCCACCTCCTCTACTGGAACATGGGCATAGTAGCATGTCACGTCCTCTGTTGTGAACGCGTTGTTGATTCCACCGAGGTCGTCCAAGATCTCGTTCACCTCGTCGGATGTGTATATTCCATTTCCCTTGAAGAAGAGGTGCTCAAGGAAGTGCGAAACACCATCGTACTCAGGCGGTAATTTCCATTCGTTACGTCCTCCGACGTTGTAACTGATCCCGAACGATACGGTTTCGATACCTTCGTACTTGGCAAGGAGGACTCTTACCCCGTTATCTAGCTCGATGGTTCTGACCATTAGAAGTACCCCTCCGCCAAATCCTTCCATTCTTGGGAATACCCGTTGTCCGACGTACTGCAGAAACTCAGGTTTTCCCTCGTCCAGAGATCTCGGATCCCCGACTGCCAGTCGCTCGACATGGTGTCTAGTATCGA
>JALWRB010000160.1 GCA_027077875.1 Candidatus Heimdallarchaeota archaeon | reverse complement strand
GACGCCGTAGTAGAGTCCTAGCTTGAGTCCTGCACGTCCTTGCTGACTCCACGATCTGCTACCAGTAATAGTCCAGTACTAGCTAGATTCCGACTCGTCCTCTTCTCAAGCACAGTAGAGGACATCCTCGCTGCCTCCAGTTGTAGTCCAGTACTAGCTAGATTCCTGCATGTCCTCATTGACTCCGTAGTCCAGTCCGAGCTTGATTCCTGCGCGTCCTCACCGAACCCATGATTTGCCAATTATAGTCGAATATTTGTTAGTCCTTCTGCTCGATATTTTATTGACTGGAGTAATCCTGAGGTTATTCTTAATGGGGGGTTTTGAGTGCCTCAAATCTTGAGTTACCTGTGCTTTCTGTAGATTATACACAATTGGTATCTATTAGTAAATGAGGATAATATAGAATGGGCGGGGAGAATTGTTGAAGGAATACGCCCGTGTTATCCAGCTTGAGATTGGATGATGAAGGTATACTCACGACGGACGAGGAGCTACCGGAGAATCCTAATTGTTATTATTCATAAGACGATGAAGGTACCATAGACATATGTGGTACCCACGGAATATTTAACTGCTTTATCACAGAATATGTTGTTATGAGTGATGAGGAGATTCTTAAACAGCTCTGCCAGAAGATGGGGATTAGTTATAGGACAGTTACAGAGTTCACAAGTACGAGATTTGAAGGGGATAAATTGACGGTGCTGGATCTCAAGGACATGAAGATCTCAAACCTGCCACCGATGATAGGTAGTCTAAAGCACCTGACTGAGCTGAGTCTGGCCAGGAATGGATTGAGAGAGTTAATTCCAGAAATTGGGAAATTAAATAATTTAATTGGGCTGTACGTCCCTGAGAATCGGCTGGTTAGGATTCATCCTGAGATCGGAAATTTGAGGAACTTGACGAATTTGAATCTATCTGGCAATGAGCTGACAAACCTTCCACAAGAGATTGGGAACTTATCCAAACTGAGAGAGTTGGACTTGAGAGATAATCGGCTTACGTCCATACCTTCCTCGATCATAAACCTACGAAATTTAATCTTCTTAGACCTTTACAACAACCAGCTTACCCATCTACCTAATAAATTCACTGAGCTGAGGAAGTTGACGGATCTGAGCTTGAATAAAAATCCTCTAGAGACTCTTCCTCCGCTTAATTTCCCAAAATTGAGCTACTTGGATTTGACCCAGACTGCATTGCCCGAGGATTGGCAGATTCTCGCACGGACGAAAAAGGATTGTCAAGAGCTTCTCGAAAGAATAAATGCGAAGTAGGACAGGTTACATATTATCAAAGTTAGGGATAGACCAGATATGATATTCTGCTTGGTTGAAATTCGGTGCGGACCAGTCAAGTTAAGACCAATTAGTCAGAGATTTGCTAGGTCAAGACTTAGTTCCGTTGCGAAATATCAGGAGGATATGCTAATTTCTAGAGATCTTGTTAGGCCGAGAAATAGTAGAAGATGGAAAACGATGGGCTGAGACCCCGTAGGCATATATCCAGTAGTTAGTGGAGTTCTGTAGTACCTGAGTTCCAAAATGATTTGAGGTCTAACACATTCAATAATAGGTGAGTATCCACTCGTCCTCGAATAGGTCTTGGATCAGGATGTCTTGGTAGTACCTATCGAATTCTGTATTGAGGAGGTAGTAGCTCATGGACTTGGAGTTTGCGTTGGACTTTTGGAATGATATAGCGGCGCCGACGGCCATTATTTTTCGTCCTCCGGTGACGTCGAGGATGAATTTATCTTCTGGGAGGTTATTCTCGACATCTCTGATAATATCGTCGAGTACAACATCACTGATTCGGACATGATCGATGTTGGGGATGGATATCTCTATTTGCTCGCTTGATTTCTCTACTAGTTCGATCACGTCCTCTGCAAAATACTTGTGAGCAGACTTAGATACGAGGAGGACGACCTTGGATATAGTGAACTCATTCTTGAGTAGGTGAGATAGTATGATGTTGTGGACTGCCTTCACAGCGGTTCCACACATGATAAGTAGGACTCTCTCCTCTGTCATTATAATTTGGTTTGATGTCCTTCACAAAAGGATTTTTGCTGCAAATGGTAAAATAGATGTTTCGATGATCACAGAATGTGAGGTTTATTGACGAGTTCAAGCGGATTATCGAAGAAGATAGTTTCGAGATAGTGGGAGAGAGGATTCAGGGAGAGAAGGGTGAAGAGAAGAAACTATGTGACCATTACAGGGTTGTATTCCAGAAAGAGGATGACGGTTGGATGTGTGTGGTCTCGCAGGATTTTCCCGACATCCTCTGGCATGCAGGAGTCACTGAGCCAAAGAACAGGGATACTATACAGAAGAAGGTCTCCTCATTTCTGAGCAGTGTCAGAGAGACGAGTAGATCTGTGGCAATTGCTATTGACTCCAATATCGTTCTATCAAATCAGGTAAAGTGGCTGATGGGGTTTATGAATCGGATCATCAGGAGGGAGTTTGTGTACGAGAAGGAGGCGACACTGGTGACGACCCAAGCGATGGAGTACGAATTCCACCACCAGACGGAGTCGACATACGATAGAAGACAGTATCTTCCGTCGGATCTCCGGGCCGGGATACCGATGAGGAATTACAACGGCAGGGGGAGACTCGGAGCGTATGGCAGGTTCATGCATCATGTCATCATGTCACGTTACCCACACCTGATGATACAGACGAGGTTACCACCTCTGCTCTCAGTCTCACAAAATATCGAGAATGTTGCATACGCAGAACCTTCTCCAACTAGCCCGTACTTCGACATTGTAATCTTGGAGCAGATCAGGGAATTCAATTCGATCAGCAATGCAGTTGTGCTTTTCTTCAGCCAGGACGGAGATGTCTGCAAGATAGCCAATCAGAGTGGTATCAATGCCTTCTACCTTGAGCGGAGTAAGGACAGAGAGAAATCAGGCATGAAGTTGAGACAGGTGTTCTGGGTGATTGTCACGATGCTTCGGAAGAATGACGCAATTCGGGTGAAATTTGGGGAGAATGAGGAGAGATATATGATCGTGAAGAACAACCGCGCCAAGGATGTCTCATTGTACATCAAGCGATTTGGCCTGAAAGATTATTTATCAGTACACCCCGATGAAAAACTTTTTTAGTTAGGTCGCAGATTCTTCTCCATGCCTAAACCTAGAGGAAAACAATTTTATGAGAAGATCGGGAACTATATCTCTCAAAAGATCCAAGGGATATATCCAGGATCTAGAACCAGACTTGTAGGTTCACGATATACAGGGGACAACAGGCGAGAGAGTGACCTAGACTACCAGTTCTCTATTCCGAATAAGACAAGACAGAATCGAGCTGAGGTTTATGCGAGGATTAAAGACACACTTGGACCCAGCTTCAGAGAGCCGAATGGCGAGAAGGTGAATGTGCGAATTGGGGATAGTGGAAATGTGATCAACTTCCAGCCTGAGAACGGTGGAAAGATTAGCTTCGCCCTGATGGATTAGTCAAAGTCAACCCGTATTGTCGTTCACTACTCATTTAGATATCCAAAGTATACTATTCGATCAGAGCATCTACTTCCTGAAATTGTACCTAGGGGTGTCGAAGAGTCTGTTGATTCTGTCCTTGGCGACGATTGCGTCGTCCTCGATCCTGACACCGAATTCCCCGGGGATGTAGATACCAGGCTCGACGGAGTGGGTGTCTCCGACGACGAGTGGCTCTTTGTTGGTCCCGACGATGTACGGGTGCTCGTGGACTTCGAGACCTATACCGTGTCCGAGTCTGTGGGTGAAGCACTCCCCGTATCCTTTCGAGGTTATGTGGTCACGGGCCACTGCGTCGACATCCGCGGGTAGTGCTCCCTCCTTTCCGAATTCGAATGCCTTGCGGTTGGCCTCGTAGACGATGTCGTAGACCTCGTAGAATTTGTCGGGACCCTTTCCGAAGGTCGTGGTGATGGTGATGTCGCCTTGGTACCCATTGACACTGGTCCCCACGTCGAGGAGGACGACCGAGTCCCTGTGCAGCTTCTTGTCGGTGGGCATGCCGTGGGGGTATGCAGAGTTCTCTGCGAATTGCACGGCGGCGAAGCTGAGGGGATTTCCTGACCTGCTCCCGAGTTCCTCGCTGAGGATCGGCACGACCTCCTTCTCGGTCATCCCCTCCTGCAGGCGGTCGATGGTAGCAAGTATGCCCTCTGCACTGGCTTGTGCTGCCGCGGCGAGCTGCTGCTTCTCCCACTCCGACTTCTGCCTCCTGAGGATGTTGGTGATTGCCTCCACGGAGGAGAAGGTACGTTCACCTGCCGCTCTCATCCGCTCGACCTCGACGATCCAGAGCTTGGGGTCGACGCCGATGTTCCTACCTATGCCCCTCTGTCCAAGTTCCTTATCGAGGACTTTGTACGGTGACTCGGTCTCCTCCCACACGGCGATGTCCTCTATCCCGGTGGACCTGTTGATGTTGCTCCTCTCGAATGCGGGGCAGATGATGAATGGATCTCCGTCTGCGGGGATAATTCCAGCGATCAGTCGTTCTGTCGGCATTCCCGGCTTGGCGAAGAAGTACCTGAAGTTCACGCCCAGCGGGATAAGCATGGCGTCGTAGTCCTGCTCGACGAGGAGTTTCTGCGCCCTGCTCCAGCGTTCCCTGAACTCCGATACGGGTGTTCCGTGCAGTTCTGTCATGATACGTCCTGCGGCTGTGTGGAATTAAACCGCTTCGGACGGGGATATTTGGTAATGCACGGTGACTGTGGGAGGATGATCTGTACAGGACTGCAACTGTTGATATGAGTACTTGGGACAGGACGGTGACTGTTGATCTGGGTACTTGGGACAGGACGGTGACTAGTTGTGGAGGTTATTCTGTCCTGATTGGTGAGTTGTAGAGAGTATTCTGTTCCGTAAGGGGGTGGGTTCTTCGAGTGCAACTGATGTACATTCAGGTAGTATCCCCATAAACCAGACAGGGTATCAATTTATTCCAGTCAGATATTGGGTTCAACCAGAGACATAGGACAATCTCCGGTGACGTGGGAGTTATATGCTGAGAGAAGACTCAGAAGCTGTGAAGATTAGTGACTTTAGGATCGAGAGGTTCTATGCCGAGTTCGAGTTCTCGACACCCTATATGATCAGCGGCAGTGACGCTGAGTCCATGACCATAGATGAATTGCTGTCGCTGGACGGGAAGAAGGAGGAAAATCTGGCTGCAATGCTGGACTTGAGGTTGAGCTACACCGAGGCCAAGGGTGATCCCGAGCTCCGGGAGCTGATCTCCGAACTGTACGAGGGACTGGGAGCTGACGACGTCATCACCTATTCGGGGGCGGAGGAGGGCATCTTCGGCTTCATGGCGGGCTTCCTGCAGGAGGGGGACGAGCTGATCGTTCAGTTCCCGTGCTACCAGTCACTCCACGAGATCGCAAGGGCCAATGGGGTGAAGGTCACCTACTGGGAGATGCGCGAGGAGCAGGGCTGGCGCCCGGACTTCGAGGAGCTGAGACGACTGGTGGGACCGAGGACGAGGGCGGTGTTAGTGAACACGCCACAGAATCCGACGGGGATTAATCTGACCCACAAGGAGCAGGCAGAGCTGATCTCCGTGTGCAGGGAGTTCAATCTGTACCTGTTCTCCGACGAGGTCTACCGCATGGGTGAGCATGATGTAAGGAACCGCCTGAGACCCGCGGCATCACTGTACGACAGGGCGATCTCCCTAGGTGTGCTGTCCAAGCCCTTGGGTCTTCCGGGTCTGAGGGTGGGATGGATAGCGACGGGTAATCCCGAGGTGATGAATGCCCTCGAGGTCTTCAAGGACTACACGACAATCTGCGGGAGTGCACCTTCGGAGTTCTTGGCCAAGCTGGCCCTGAGGAACTGGGAGACCATCATACAGCGGAATATGGAGCTGGTCCTCGACAACTACGCGTACCTGAAGAAATTCATGGCGAGGTACAGCTCACTCTTTGCATGGGTGGAACCCGATGCGGGGAATATAGCCTTCGTCCGTCCTCTGTTCACCGATGAGGTTGAGAAATTCTGCCTCGACCTGATATCGAAGAAGGGAGTGGTCCTCCTTCCCTCCACCAAGTACCTGTACGCGGACACGCACTTCAGGATTGGTTTCGGAAGGAGGTATTTCAAGCAGGGACTGGACGTCTTGGAGTCGTACTTATCCGAAAGGGGTTTGAGTGGAGAATAGGGATATAACACCCATTCTACCATTATGAGAAGAAGGGGTGTATTCTACCCTTTTCTAATTTCATGGTGGTGGAGAAATGTAGAGAAGAGACCAATTGCAAAACATATGGGAAAGACCAGTAATACTTCGTGTAGAAAAATTGAATAATATACTCCTTAATGGCATCCAACTAAGATACTGATAGCCCAACGACAAACTGCGAGAAATACAATGGGTAAATTCGATCTGAAAAGTGGATTGAAGTAATGGCGATGGTGTCCTCGGAGATTGAGAGACAGACAAAAGTACGGGTCCAATCTAAATGAGAAACTGATAATTCAGGAACCGCTGGATCGTGCGGGTAAACAGGAAATCTACACCAGGACAGAGATCAAACAGTAGAAGGTTCTGGAGGCAGCGGAACAACCTGATTCACGGAAAGGAGATCAATCCCGCTGATCCAGATATGATCAGATGGCCGTCAGACTTCCTCTGCGGTCTCGAAAAAGAGGAGATAGAGATAGATATATCAGATGAATGAGTATTCTCTCTACGAGCTTTAGTTCTCAATTAATTTAACTCAAATGAAAATCCTTACACAATCTATCTTTAACTGTAATCCTAGAATGCAAAGAATTGAATAGTCAGAAGGTACGTGGCTCCGTAGATGAGGTGGACGATTATCACACCCATCATCATCATGGTCTTGAAGTCCTCGGGGATGCCGAGCATCGGGAACATCATGATCATCATGACGGCGAAGATCAGCACGTAGACATAGA
>JALWRB010000159.1 GCA_027077875.1 Candidatus Heimdallarchaeota archaeon | reverse complement strand
AGAGATTCGGAGATATCAGATTTGTTCTCGGTCCTTGTAAATGTCTCTGGGATGGTTGAATTTGTGAGCGGTCTCAAGTCCAGTTTGCGTGTTTCTGGGGAGGTGGTCTTTGATATATTGGACAATGCTTCCTATACTGTTGACATATATGTCGATGACTCCCTTCTTGCATCTGGCATTGATCTGTCCGAGGTGAATGATTACTTCACAGATCTTGGTTACAGCGATGTCTCGCTTGATACCTACCGTAATGGTGAATATTGGGTAACCTACAAATCTTTCTCATGGGAGCTCGATGGTCTTGTGCTCAAGGTTGGGCAGGAGCAGGTCTCTTCTTCCACGAGTGACGGTACGACCTCCACGAGTTCAACCTTAGTGACGATTTCTGACCAGCCATCATCGGAAGACCTGGGATCGACCACTCCTCCAACGTCTCCACTACCTTTATTATTGCTCCCCGGACTAGTGTCGGTTGTCACGGTGACGATACTAATTCGAAGGCGACGTAGCTAAATTCCCCTTTTCTCAAAAACCTCGTGAGCTACCCTCAGTCCATCAAGAACTGTCGGAAAACCTATGAACATCGCCAAGTGGAGGAAAAGCTCGAGTATCTCCTCCTTTGTCACACCTACGTTCAGTGCCGCAATGATGTGGGATTTCAACTGTGGTTTCAGGTTAAGTTGACACAGAGCGGTGATAGCGATGATCTCACGTTTCTGTAGATTGAGATCTGCCCTCGGATAGATCGAGCCGTATGGTACCTGCTCGATGAATGATGCAAAATTTGGATCCATCTGCCTGATACCATCAATTATGGCATTCCAGTTCTTCTCTGTGTAGAGTTGCGATCCAATACGTTCTGCATTCTTCTTTCTGTCTGTTAAGTGGCCTAAGATATCTTCCACAGGAGTGTTGAGATTATCCCAACTTTTTGTCTTGTGATAGAGGATGATGGTAATGTAATATTATGCTGGAACGGCAGATGGTATTGAATTTTGGATTTCGCTGTTGACCTTCTTGAACATCCTCCAGAGGAAGATAGCATACCCCACAAGTACTCCGACCTGCAGGAGTATACCAAGTGTACTCTCTCCGAAGAGTGCACCTGCTTCCTGGAATTCATTGATCCCAGTCCGAATGAGGTAGAAGGAAAGTCCGACTAGAAACACAGAAGTGACGTTGAAGAACATCTTGATGTTGAAGTTTATCATGCTCTTGAACATGACCAGTGAGATTATCATCGCAATAGCGACACCTGTCACTGTTCCTGTGATGATGGCAAAGTTTGTCTCGCCATTTGCCCTAATGGCCGCAAGGAAGAGAACCGTCTCAATTCCCTCCCTGAGGATTGAGACGAAGGAGATCGCAGCTAGTGTCAATCTGCTACCCTTGGACAAAGCTTCTTCCGACTTCATCTCAAGCTCTGCCTTGATAGTTCTACCATGCTTGTACATCCACACTATCATTGTACTTAGAATGACTGCTGCGACAAGCATGACAGTACCTTCGAAGAACGGCGCGAAGGTCTCAGGGATCCTGTCATAAATTCCCCAAACCAAGAACCCAGAGATGAGTGTGACTATTAGGGCAGCGACTGTACCTGCCCAAATGTCCATTCTGTTCTTCTTGTTATTTGTCTTGTTCAGGTATGCAAGAAGTATACCAATGATAAGTGCTGCTTCAATACTCTCCCTAAGGACTGCAACCAAGGCTTCTATCGAGAAATAATTCATGTACTTCACCTGAATTCGTGTATGTGAACATTTTCTCTGTTTTCATTGTTATTAAGACAAAATGTTCGGGTACTCGAATACACGAAATTCAATTTTCTAACCCTCTTTAATGTATATAAAGTTTGGTTTGGGTGAATCGTCATCTGTACAATCTCCTCTCTGCTTATAGTTTGAACATTTTCGTAATGTGGGTGTATAGGGCTTTAACGCTTGAGATTCAAAATATTTGGTCACCCGAACTTTTGGGTATAAGTGCTGTAGTAATGATATTAATTCGGCCTCTTCTTCCCATAGAAGTTCGACAAGGCGAAGTTATTGGCAGCTTTAGTATATCTCTTATTGTAAAATACATTCTTCCAAAAATAGGGGAAGGTCTTGAAAAAGAAGGGAAATTTTAAGGGTACTCGTAATATAGCCCACTCACTACAAATAGGTAGGGCTATTATCATGGGTCTTATTTTAGAATACGAAGGGAAAGAATTCCTTTTCAAAAAATATCGCATCCCAATGCTCGAATACAGGTTGGTTCGATCTAGGGAAGAGGCTGAGAAGGCGATTGACGAGCTCGGAGCTCCCGTCGCGGTCAAAGCACAGATCCTCTCCGGTGGGAGAGGAAAGATGGGTCTGGTCAAGTTCTCAAGAACCAAGGAGGAGGCTCTCGCCAACTACGACGAGATAACCTCCCGGGAATTTGATGGCAGACCAATAAACCTCGTCGTCATCGAAGCGGGCGCGGACATCAAACAGGAGGTCTTCGTCTCGATGGTCTTCGACAACACAGGAAACATAGTAGTTCTGTTCTCAGCCGAAGGTGGTGTAGAGATCGAGAAACTTGCTGAGGAAGAACCCGAGAAAATCTCACGATTCGTCGTTCCTTTCGATGATGAGATCTATCCTTACATGTTTGCTGCAGGTGTTGGAAAGCAGGGATTCACTGGGAAGGTCAAGATGAAGATCGCAACGATCATCGCAACACTGGTGAAAATGATGGTGAAGGAGGACCTGCAACTTGCAGAAATAAATCCTCTGATTATCACCAACTCCAACGACGTCGTAGCAATTGACTCCAGAATCGGGATTGATGAGGACGCTATGTTCAGGCATCCTGAGAGGGAGGAATGGCTCTCTGCAGAACTTCGGGATACTCCCGCTGAGAAAGACGCTCACGAACATGGTCTCGCATACGTGGATCTGGGTGGGGATATTGGTATGCTCTCCTGCGGTGCGGGGATGGGTATGGCTACTGCTGACCTGATCGAGTATTACGGTGGTGAACCTCGTAATTTCCTTGATGTCGGCGGTGGTGCTTCTCCCGAGAAGGTAGAGAATGCACTCAGGGTCATGGTCAGCGAGGGCGGTCTTAAGAGCATCCTGATCAATGCCTTCGGTGGGATCACACGGCTGGACGATGTGGCCAAGGGGATCATCGAGGCGAAGAAGAAGTACAACATAGACATACCAATGGTCATCAGGTTAAACGGAACCAACCAGGAAGAGGGAGTCGCCTTGCTCAAGGAGGCAGGGATGGAGGCTTACCTAAGCATGGAGGATTCTGTTGAGAAAGCTGTGAAATTGGCTAAAGGAGAGAACTAAGATGGCAATATTACTGAACAAGGACACGAAGGTAATTGTCCAAGGAATCACTGGATTTCAGGGGCTGTTCCATGCAAAGAAGATGAGAGACTACGGTACACAGGTCGTAGGAGGAGTGACTCCTGGAAAGGGTGGAACCGAAATCGAGGGTTTCAAGGTTTGGGACTCGGTCGCTGAAGCGGTAGAGGCAACAGGTGCAAACGCTACCTGTATCTTTGTCCCTGCAAAATTCGCAAAGTCCGCTGCATACGAGGCCATTGACGCCGGTGTTGAACTGGTCGTTCTAATCACTGAGGGCATTCCTAAGATCGACACCATGTCAATTGTGAAACGGGCAAACAAGAAGGGCTCTACGCTCATTGGACCAAACTGTCCAGGACTTATTACCCCTGGTCAGGCCAAAATAGGTATAATCCCAACAAATATTGTCAAGCCAGGGAAGATCGGGGTGGTTTCCAGATCGGGTACCCTTACATATGAGGTCCTTGAGCAGCTGTCTAATGCTGGACTTGGACAAAGTACCTGTGTAGGTATCGGTGGGGATCCTTACAAGCAGACGAATTTCGTACAGGTTCTCAAACTCTTCCAAGAAGACCCTGAGACCGAGAAAATTGTCATGCTCGGTGAGATTGGTGGAAACGCAGAGGAGCTAGCAGCCGAGTTCATAAAAGAGCATGTCACCAAGCCTGTAGTTGGATATATTGCTGGGAAGACAGCTAAGCCTGGCAAGACCATGGGTCACGCTGGAGCTATCATTCAGGGTGGGAAAGGAACTGCAGATTCCAAGATCAAGACACTTGAGTCAGTTGGTGTGAAGACAGTCAACAGGATCTCTGAAATTCCCGATCTCCTGAAATAAGGGCAATAAACTACAATACGTTTTGTTAATCTCTTTTCAAGAAGATAATTACTTCTAATTCTGCTGCTCTAGGTCCTCTTTCTTGAGGTCGATGAGTTTCTTGAAGACATCAATAAAGGCAGGTTTGGGATATGCACCCACAAATCTTCCGACTGGCTTGCCCCACTTGAATGCCCAGAATGTAGGGATACTTGTTGCTCCGTATTTCTGTGCGATCATGGGGTGCTCGTCTGTGTTAAGTTTCCCTACCCAAATCTTGCCAGAGTACTCTGCAGCAAGCTCTTCAAGAATCGGTCCGACCATCTTGCAGGGACCACACCATGGTGCCCAGAAATCGACAAGCAGGATTGGAGCTTCTTCGACTACCTTGTCGAAGTTTTCTTCGGTTAGATGAATGGGTTCAGTTCTTGCTTCCATACTAAATATCTCCCTTTTTAATATTAATACGTACACCGTTGATCTTAATAAAATCTTGCTTGGGTATGGATGATTGTCCCACAGGGCGATACATCATTGAGCAATCTTGAATGACCGCCCTAATCTTTCGGAAGTTCCCAGATCCCGTCCATGATGAGGAGTTGAATCAGCCGTTTAGGGTGTTTGACCGTCCATCCCACATCCGCGTATCCAAACTGCTTCTTGTAACGCTTAAAGAGCTCCTTGGTGAGGTGATGTTTAAGTGTATAAACTTTTTTGTCTAACATCTCTGAGTAGACCCTGAGATACTTTTCCTCCATAATCTTCCCCATGAGTTCATCAGGAATTCTCAGTTCTTCTTCGAAAGTATCCAGTACCATTATATTATCAATGGAGGAACTCCTAATAAAACCATTTGGAACTTGAGAGGTGTATGAAGATGACGCTTGTCAATTAATCTCGGATCAAATCTATAATTTCTTGAATTCTGTGAGCATCGTGGAAATTGGGCGAGGGAGATGAACCCTTCGAGATACCACTGGAGAAGAGGTCAAGAATTTTGAGGAACGGTGTGGTCAGAGGATGGCAATCTTTAGCAGGGTTAAGTTGATGATGCTTCGGAGGAACCAGAACCTGAGGCTGTGTGTCAGAACCTAGTTTTGCCCCTCGGATCTTCCCGTCCTCCAGGATGCTCAAGTATCCATCACTTCCGTGAAATTCTATCCTTGTTCCTCTTCCGAAAGGTGCGACCGAACTGACATGAACTGTTCCTACCGTACTCTTCGAGACCTCTATCACTGCGGAGAAGGAATCATCTGCTGTGACTGTTCTCATCTTTCCAGTCCTCTTGTTCAACCTCTTGGGTATGTGGGTCGTTGTCCTTCCCTTGACGTCTTTCACTTTCTCGAAGATCTGAGTCACGAGGTCTATGTACACTGGTCCCAGAGCATTGAGGACACCTCCTCCCTTCTTCTTATCCGACCACCAATTGTAACCCCGCAGGCGTGGGTTAAGGCGAGTGGCGTTCTTGATGGTTATGTTGAACTCGTATATCTGACCGAGGTACCCACTGTTTATCAGCTCCACAAGGAAGGCTCTTGCTGGAATGAATCGGTGTTCGAAATTCATCATTGCAGTGAGACCTGTCTCATCTGCTAGCCTCATGAGCTTTGATGTCTCCTCGGCATTCATCGCAAGAGGTTTCTCACATAGGACGTGTTTCCCGCTGTTCAGGGCGTCTGATATGATCTCAAAATGTGTGGATGGTGGTGTGGCAACACTAATCACATCAATGTGATCGTCACGCATTACTTCCTTGTAGTTTGTGGACCAACTCTCAATTCCTATTCGCTCCGCAATCGCCTGGGTCTTTTTCTCATCGCGTGCCACGAGTACGGTCGGATTGAACTGCTGATGGAGGTTGTAACCCGGATAATGGACTAGACTGCCGAAACCTGAACCGATTATTGCTACATTATACGGATTACCCACATCCTATGGTGACCCTACTATGATTTAAAGTTACAACTCAACAGCTGAAAAATGGTATGGGTATCCCTTCATCATTTCGCCCCTATACAGATCGAATCTCCATTCACACTGTAATCTTGTACCATTTTATTTTTATAGGCTCATTTCGAATTGAGCTTGTATAAATTATAGGTGATTGTATTGGACGTTTACTCAATAGCAACTCAGAAGCCCATGTACTTAGGCCCTGAGGACACATTATTAGAAGCAGTTGAATTGATGGTTAAGCACAAATTCAGGCGGATTCCCGTTGTCTATGTCGAGGCCAGCCAGGAGATAGAGGAACTGATAGGTATAGTCACCGCGAATGATGTGCTTGAGCTCACAGATGACCACGGACTCGACGTCCTCGACGCTCTCTTGGAGGAGGTGATGGTGCCCGAACCCATTGCAGTCATGAGGGAAGAGGATCTGGGGAGAGCCACAGAGATCATGGTGACCAACAATTTCGGAGGTCTCCCGATCGTAAGTGACCAAATGAACACAATTGCTGGAATTGTCACAGAGCGAGATCTAGTCAAGGCCTTCGTGAAGTCAATCGCCGATGCCACCTTGTACGAATTCATGTCCCCTCCGTTGACTATGAGCATGAGTAGGGCGACGGTAGGCTCAGTCCTCAAAAAGATGCACAAAGAGCGGGCAAGTAGAATTGTCCTTACCGGCAAGGGCGGTAAGATTGAGGGTATAGTCACCAACTCTGATCTCCTTGTCCAGATCTACAACGCAAAGGTATCCTCCGAGGGTGAGAACCTCTGGAAGACACCGATCAAGGAGATCGCGACAAAGGAAGTGATAACGGTAAACATCAATGACTCCATGGCCAATGTCGCCAAATTC
>JALWRB010000158.1 GCA_027077875.1 Candidatus Heimdallarchaeota archaeon | reverse complement strand
CCATCCTTCTGGAGTCCATGAATCCTCCCTCCAGGTACGCGCGACAGTCGGTCATCGTCTTCGCACCAACACGCTTAGTCAGGATAGATAATGAGAGGCTGTACGTCAATGGAGTGCAGAGAGCACGGGGGATGGATTCGGTCCTCAACTACCTTCGGGCAGTCCTCGGAGAATTCCCGATAGATCCACAGGAGCACTTCACGGGAGGTCTGGTAGGGTTCACCTCCTACAGTATCATCGGTTCGATAGAGGACATCGGGCAGAGACATCCAAAAGAGTTTCCAGATGCCATGTATGGCTTATACCTTGATGGGATAGTCATGGATCATGTCAATGATAAAAGCTACTACTTCCATCACGAGAAATTCAGCAGCAGGTATTCAATGATATCGGAGATTATTGATGAACCTGTACCGGAATTTACAATGGAGACAAGCCCTCCCAGATTCAGGACAAGCAAGGAGGACTACATGCATATGGTTGAGAGTGTAAAGGAGAGGATTGTCAATGGGGAGACCTACCAGACTGTGATCTCGCAAAGGGGGGACTTCTCAATCATAGGAGACAGAATTGGTGTATACGAGAAGCTGAGGAGGATAAATCCGAGTCCGTACATGTACTGTATCGAGTTCCACGACTACGCGATAATCGGGAGCAGCCCAGAGTTACTGGTATCTAAGGATAATCGGAAGATTACCACATTCCCAATAGCTGGAACCAGACCAAAGGGCAGTACGCGAGAAGAGAGGGAGCGGTACTCTGAGGACCTCTTGGCCGATGAGAAGGAGAGAGCGGAGCACAATATGCTGGTGGATCTAGCCAGGAATGATATCGGCAGGGTCTCTGAGATTGGCACCGTTAGACTTCCTCAGTACATGAGTGTCGAAGAGTTCAGCCATGTGATCCACATAGTCAGTGAGGTCGAGGGAACAATACATGAAGGGCTCGATCAGTTCGACGCTTTCTTCTCCCTCTTCCCTGCAGGCACGGTCTCGGGTGCACCGAAGATCAGGGCGATGAAGATCATCGACTCCATCGAGGGCACGAACCGCGGCCCCTACGCGGGAGCTGTCGGATACTTCGGCTTAGATGGGAACATGGAGCAGGCTATCGCCCATCAGGACGATATTCGGTAGAGGGGAGCAGTTCCACATGCAGGCTGGAGCAGGGATCGTGCTGGACAGTGACCCCGAGACGGAGTACAGGGAAACTCTGTCAAAACTTGGAGCTTTGTTCCAGGTACTGGAGGTGGGCTCATGATCCTGTTAGTGGACAACTACGATTCCTTCACCTATAACCTCTACCAGTACCTCGGAGAGCTGTATGACGGCGAGATCGTCGTGAGGAGGAATGATGAGGTGACACTGGAGGACGCCAGAGCGGCATCCCATATCGTGATCTCGCCCGGTCCCGGACATCCAGCAAAAGACGAAGACTTCGGTATGAATTCACGGATACTAAAGGAGATCTCACCTCATGTACCAACCCTCGGAGTTTGCCTTGGTCACCAAGGGGTTGGAATAACCTATGGGGGAGAGGTGAGTGCAGCGAAGAGAATTATGCACGGGAAGGTCTCCCACATTGTACACACTGAGCGGGGGATATTCAGAGGGATACCGCAGAATATCACGGTGGCGAGATATCACTCCTTCGCCATTACGAGAATCCCACAGGATCTGGAGGTAGAAGCTACTACAAAGGACGGGGAAATCATGGCAATCCGTCACAGATCCTACCCCATCTACGGTGTGCAGTTCCATCCAGAATCTGTCCTAAGCGAGTATGGCCATGAGATCCTCGAGAACTTTCTCACCCTGTGAACGCGGGTACAGGCAGACACCACAAAAACAGGGATTGTGTACGCCATACCGCCATTCCTCTGCATTAGTGTTATGACCGCATGAGGAGATGATCACATGTGGAGATACAAAATATATCGATGCACAACATCATAGAGAGCGTTCTAAGTGGGAATAGACTGAGCTATTACGAGGCTTATAGGACCATGGAAGGCATGATGGCAGGAGAGTACGACCCTGTGCTTACTTCCAGCCTCCTCACAGCACTAAGGCGGAGTATGGAGAGCCCAGAGGAGATTGCAGGCTTCTCGCAAGCGATGCTTGACAATGCTCAGAGGATCAATTATATCCGTTCAGAGCCACTCGTTGATGTCGTCGGGACAGGGGGAGCGAAGTTCAAGAGCTTCAATGTGAGCACTACTTCTGCTCTGATCCTTCCCGGACTCGGGGTCAGCGCTGCAAAGCACGGCAACAGAAGTAACTCCAGTCCTTCTGGATCTGCAGATCTTCTAGAGGCCCTCGGTCTTAACATTCAGATGACACCCCATCAGGCAGAGTTCTGTCTGAACGAAACTGGTTTTACGTTCATGTTCGCTCCGATCTACCACCCAGCGATGAAAAATGTCGTGCCCATTCGAAGGAAGTTGAAATTTCGAACAATATTCAACCTATTGGGACCCCTCACTAACCCAGCTGGGGTGAGGAGGCAACTAACTGGGTTGTTCTCAGAGAAGTACCTTCTCCCGGTGGCGGAGGCGTTAAGGCATAGGGAATACGAACATGTCATTCTCGTCCACAGTGATCTGGGTGCAGACGAGTTCACGAATGTTGGGAAGAACACCATTGTGGAACTGGTAGATGGGGAGATCAGGGAAGAGACCCTAACCGCAGAGTCGTTGGGTCTGAACAGAAGTAATCCTATGGAAATCGCAAGTCTACCTCCGGAACAGTCAGCTGTAGAGTGCCTAAGGATCCTCCGGGGCGAGAGCTCACCGCGTCGGGATTTCACGGTAGGGAATGTCGTCTTGGCCCTAAGGGCTGCAGGAAGACACGAGACATACCCAGAACTTGCACGAGTGGTTGAGGATTACCTTGACACCGGTAGGGCACTGGACAGATTAGAGAAGATTATTCTACACACTGGAGGTGAGATCGATACATTCGAGGCACTATTTGACATGGTCTGAGAGGTTCAGGCAGAATGCCCATGAGTTAGTAGCCAACGGTTACTACATGGGATTGCATAGAGGCAAAAAGGCACCAAGCTTGGTGAAACAACTGAAGAGATTCACTGTGATAGCAGAGGTCAAGCCAGGGAGTCCGAATGAGGGAGTATTTGAAGAGAGAGACTTGCTCTCGCTCATCGGTGGGAATGCTCAGGCACTCTCTGTCCTAACGGAACCAAACTACTTCAAGGGCTCGGTGGACAATCTGCACAGAGCACTGGATTATGGGGTCCCAATCCTGATGAAGGACATAATCGTGTCCGAGTTCCAGATTCCAGACTTTGTCTCCGCCATCCTCCTCATTCGCAAGTTTCTGAGCGAAGCAGAGGTGGAGTACCTCATGAAGGTGGCCAGAGAGAGAGGTGTAGAGGTACTGCTTGAGGTTGATAACAGGGAGGACTACGAGGAAGCAGTGAGTTACTCACCAGACATCATCGGGATAAACAACCGCAATCTGGAAACGATGCAGATTGATCCATTGAATGCAGAGAAGATACTTTCAGAAGGAGTCTTGGATATACCCACGCTGGCCCTTTCAGGGTACAGTACACGCGAGGATATACTCAGAGTGAGGAGTGCTGGTGCTGCAGGTGTAATAGTTGGAACTGCACTTTCAAGGAGTGAGAGACCAGCCAGTAGATTGGAGGAGATAACACCATGATAGTGAAGATATGCGGATTGAGGAGAAGGTGTGAGGTCAAGGCATCGGAGGGGGCAGACTATTTGGGATTCGTCATGGAGTCCCCCCGATCCAGAAGAAATATTGATGTGGAGCTATTTGAGGAACTCAATAAAGAGGTAAGATCTAAGTCGGTAATCGTTACTACTGTACCAGATCGTGAGGCACTCCTGAGGCTTGACAAGCTCGGAGCAGATGTTATCCAGCTCCACGGGAGGGCCAGAGAACATAGACATGACTTGGAAACCCCGTACGCACTCGGTTTGAACCACAGTGAGGAGACATTCGATTCCAACGCAGAGTACGTGGTGGTTGACAACACAACAGCATTGCACTATGGCGGTACAGGGAAAAGCTGGAAGTGGAGACCGATTGCACAGATGGGCTGCCCTAGGCTTGTTGCAGGAGGAATCAGTAAGGAGAACTTCAAGATGGCTATAGAGCAGACTGGTGCTGACGGAGTAGACCTCTCCTCGACCCTAGAGGTCGATGGGGTGAAAAGTCCTCGGAAAATTAGGGAGTTCTTGGAGGTGGTGCATTGCTAATCGGGAAGAAACTGTCCACCTACCCAGATGAGAATGGCATGTATGGAGAGTTCGGAGGGAGGTACGCACCCGAGTCACTTCGTCCCGCGCTGATTGAGCTGGAGGAAGCTTTCATGTCCCGAACCCCAAAATTCCTACGAGAATTGACAAGACTCAATCAAGACTACGGAGGAAGACCCACCCCGTTGTACCACGCCAAGCGTTTATCCGACCACGTTGGAGGTGCACAGATATATCTCAAGCGCGAGGACTTACTCCACGGTGGAGCGCACAAGATCAACAACGTACTTGGGCAGGCATTGCTGGCCAAAGAGCTCGGAAAGAAGAGAATTATCGCCGAGACAGGGGCAGGACAGCACGGAGTAGCCACAGCTATGGTCGGTGCCCTCTTTGGATTCGAGACACAGATCTACATGGGAACAAAGGACATCGAGAGACAAAAGCCGAATGTGAACAGGATGGAGCTTCTTGGAGCAGAGGTCATCCCCGTTGACAAGGGCTCGTCGTCCCTGAAAGACGCTGTGAATGAGGCACTGAGGGACTGGGTAGGCTCAGTGGAGACGACTCATTACATGATCGGCTCTGTAGTGGGTCCGCATCCATTCCCCCTTATCGTCAGGGAGTTCCAGTCGGTGATCGGCCAAGAGATCAAGGAACAGTCGCATCGGGTGTTCGGAAAGTTACCAGATCTCGTGGTCGCCTGCGTGGGTGGAGGGTCAAATGCGGCAGGGACATTCTACCCGTTAATTGACAACTGTGTGGACCTGATCGGAGTGGAGGCAGGGGGTAACTCACAGGGTCATGGTGCGACGATATCCAAGGGCTCTCCGGGTATATTCCACGGAGCGTACAGTTACGTCCTCCAAGATAATGACGGACAGATCCAAGAGGCTCACTCCATATCTGCAGGTCTCGATTACCCCGGTGTGGGCCCCGAACATAGCTTCTGGAGGTCCGTCGACAGGGTGAGGTACGAAGCCGTGACGGACGACGAGGCAGTAAGAGCATTCTATACCCTCTCCCGTATGGAGGGAATAATACCCGCGATTGAGAGCTCTCATGCTATATCGAAGGCCGTTGAGATCGCAGCAGTAATGCACCCAAAGCAGAATATAGTAGTCACATTGTCAGGGAGAGGAGATAAGGACCTACTCAGAGAGCTGGAGGATAACTCATGACTGTCGTCACCTATGTGCCGTTAGGGTATCCTACACTTGCTGATTCCCTTAACTTGATCACAGAACTTGATGGAATGGGTGTTGACGTCATCGAGATCGGAGTGCCATTCAGTGATCCGACTGCGGATGGAGAGACCATACAGCGCGCAGCGAAGATATCTCTGGACAACGGGGTTGTACCGAGTGACGCTTTGAAAGTCCCTGCACTCAAGGCTAGAAAGTATCTCATGACTTATGGGAATATTATATTGAAGTTCGGGAACCTCGACCGTCTAGTAGACAGTGGATATGAGGGGGTGATCATCCCAGACGTCCCCATAGAGCACAAGCTGGAGACACCACAACTTGACCAAGTCATGATCGTCTCCCCTAACTCTGTCGAGGGAAGGATACGTGAACTCTCCGCCAAATCAGAGGGCTTCCTCTACATCACATCACATCTTGGAACCACAGGGGGGAAAGCAGAGCTGGATCAGCGGTTGAGAGATGTCCTTCAGATCGCGGAAGACGAAAATCCACACATTCCGAAGTATGTGGGTTTTGGAATCACAGATCCTCAAAGGGCAGCAGATATCCTCTCAATGGGTGCAGACGGAGTTGTCATTGGGAGTGCAATGATTAGGGCCATAGACGAAGGGGGAATCAGTGCAGGAGCTGATTTCATCAAGGGATTCCTCGATCACTTGAAATGACCTCAAATCTTATTCAAATTTGAGTACAAGGCTTTTTGAAATAAATATTGAAGAGTTGCCGACCCTATGTATAATATAGACGGAAACGTCAGGAGTCACCAATTATGAGCAACAACAAAGTCATCATCGGATTACTACTCGTCACCGCCTTAACTATAGGCGTCGTCACTGTCATGGCAGGCAACAACGATTCATTCATGGGCGACCACAACCAGACCCACGATCCCAGCTACGATCACAATGGATATGGTGGCATGAATGGCAATCACTACGGAGATGGTACCGGCGACCACCAGATGCTCCGAGACGGATCTGGTGCTGGTGGGATGTACGGAAACCAAGATGGAGAATGCGACTATCCCTAAGTTCTAATCGATAACACTCTATCTCTCTCTTCCTCCCCTCCTATTCTCTTATCCTTGTACAGCCTATCTGTAATTGAGACCTTTCTGTCCCTCTACCTTGTCTAGTCAGCAGGAACTTGAATATCATTTTTCTGGGGTTGGTACTTGAGGAAAACCAGCACAAGGACGAGAAGTCCAACCGCGTTGAGCACAATGTAGTAAATTGTGGTGGGATCACTGTACCAGATGTAGATGGCAAAGACGGGGATTGATATGAGAATTGCAACCAGACCTACCAGAGGAAGTATCGGATTGACCCTTACCTCTGGTGTCTTGTAGGCGACATAGTTAGCCACAGCGAAGATCGTGAGGAAGGCGACTGATGCAAAGGTAGTGATCTGAAGAAGACTTCCGAAGAAGGTGAAAACGATTGTCACGAGGGTGATCGTGATGAGACTGATGTATGGGATGTTCTCCTTGTTTTTCCTCGCGAAGATCTGGGGTAAGTCACCCTCCTCTGCAATGGT
>JALWRB010000157.1 GCA_027077875.1 Candidatus Heimdallarchaeota archaeon | reverse complement strand
AACCCTACGCCAAGGTTGAGTTTGACCTGAATAGTGAGACCTTCATGTATGATGGAATAATAGAGTTTGGTGGACATATTCGCAAGGTAAGGTATTTAGGAGATATCCAGATAATCGAGAGATCACAACTGGTTGAGAAGAGAGGGAAGAGGTACCTGAGATTCGTCACCAACTCGGGGTACCTGAGATTGCCTGATCCCGAAAAGATACCGCTTGCTCTTAGACACAAATTAGAGGAATTAGAACTAATGCCCAAGGATGAGATCCACGAACAGAGAAATGGCTGGAACGTCCTCATGGAGACGGAGTATGATCGGAAAGAGTACTTCCAGAAGTTGAGGGAGGAGCGAGAGGCAAGGGCTGAAGAGCTGAGAATTGCCAGAGCTAAAGCCCTCGAGGAGGAGTACGAACGCCAGTTTGAGTAGCAGTCAGTATACATTATAACTCTTGAAGAGAATCTCAAATAATGCCTAATTTCGAGGTTGTCCTTTTTGATCTTGACGGAACTCTCATGGACAATACAGAGGTTATAGTCGACATATATAGACGAGCGATGTTGTCACTTGGTCTTAGTCCACCTAGTGATGAATATATCGCATCACTCGGTGGTAAGAGCACATTTGCAACTGCAAAAGCGATGGATGTTCCAGAAGAGTTCCTCAATTCAGTGGACAAATTTTTCTGGACGGAATTCAGGAAGTACTGCGAGACCATGGACACACAACCAGTTCTCCTCCCGGGGGTGGAGGATTTCCTGAGGTTCCTACAAGAGAGAGGGACAAGGATGGGGGTCGTCACCTCCAACGAGAGCAAGAATGCAAAATTCCTCCTGAGAAAAGCAGGTCTCCTTGACATATTTGAGATAGTTATAGGAAGGGAAGAGGTCACGGAGTACAAACCGTCACCTGTCCCCTTGTTGACAGCATTATCGACGATGGGCATCAGCAGTTGGGATAGGAGTACCGCAGTATACATCGGAGACACAGCCAGTGATGTGCTATCGGCAAAAAGAGCAGGAATATTCTCCATCCAGTTGACCGAAGGAGAGTCTGAGGCAGACTTTACAACTTCCTGTGTATCCAGGATTCTGCACCTATTCGACGATTCGGACTAAAAACAGAGTATCTTACTATTTAAGCAGTGAGACCTTACAAGATGAATTATGGGGGCAGATCTCGCACCGATTTTTCGATTTCTGTGGCTTGAGATCCCGTTCCTTCTTCCAGTACCCGATAAGGTCTTTGACGGTCTTGTTGAATTCATCCTCTCGCTTTTTGGTCATGGACTGTTGGGTGATCCTCACACTGTCCCCAAGAGCGGATTTATCGCCATTCAGGTAAGCTACCACATTATCCAGCGTAATACTGGATTCAGGGGTCGTGTTAATGAAGGCTATCTTGAGGTCCTTGGTGTTGAATCCCATCTCCTTGAGGGCAAAGTAGTTGAAATGTCCTTTGAACTCAGTGTCCACAGATGGGGATGCTCTCAAATCAGGAGTGACTTCCTCGATGAGCACGTACTTAGGCTGTTTCTTCTCGAAAATGCATCCCGAATTGCTACCAAGAATAGTTATGCCATCCACAGTGAGGTAGGTATTGAATTTGATGACCTTATCAGGGGAGGAGTTTTTCACCAACTTCTCGATCTCATCGAGCCCTACTTCCTTGCTTGGAAAGAGACTACTTGGGGGTTCAGCATTTGCCTTGAAATCCAGATCTACCTTAGTCTCACAGAAACGCTGGGTGGCAAGTAAGTCATCCGTAAGGTTGACCTTCTTCCTTCCGAGGGTTCTAAGCCCAGTGTTCTTCACACTTTTGGGATCGAGAGTTATCGCGCCTTTCCAGTCCTTAACCTCAGGTAGTTTGGTTAAGTGATCCGCATCAGGTGATAGCACAAGTACCTCTGTCCCAGAAGTTTTCTTGGTCGGTTTTGCCTCCTTCCTGTTCTTGGATTCGTCCTCGGGCATTTTCTCCTTAACTTTTGGTTCTTTGGATTTTCTCTCCTCGGTCTTGTCAAGATCCTTGTTGTGGATAGCATCTCTGAATGCCTTGATCTCACTGCTGACATTTATTTGCTGAATGAAGTCCTTGTCTGAGAGCCACTGAATTGGAATGGTCTGTACCTTACCGTTGGGAAGTTTTCGCTCAATACCTATGGGAAGAACTCGGGTCTTGAGTTCAAGCTGGGCAAGTTCGATAAGATCCTTGTTCTCCTGCATCTCAATTAATGGAGGAGCTCCGTGACTCAACTGCAGCGCTCGCGATCCGATAATTCTCGCTTTCTCGTATACGGTGATATAAGGTTTTCCGATTTTAACCCTCTCGCCCTCATCCTCTGGGATAGAGTAGGTGTCCGTCCTTCCTCCCATAACGAATTTCTGCTTGGTAGTCGTGGATTCGGGGAGCATATAGAACCGAGTATTCTTCTCAAACTGCTTAACATTTCCCCTGTGTTGGATAACCACAAAATACTCACACTTCTTCATGCTTGACTTACTGTCGTCATCAAATAACGCCTGTGAGATCTGGCTCCAAGTATTGTTTTGAGGGGTGATATCGGTGAAATAATACCCTACCTTGTAATCCGGGTCCTCTTTTATAGATCTGTTACGGGAGAATTTCTGAGCATCAATTACAAACTTCTCTGGATTTTTAATTATCTTCTCAAACCCCGATTTTGAAGTATATAAGTAAAGGACATCAACCATACTATTAGGTGATACAGTTGGTACAAAAACATTTCAATTGTTTTGCTAATTCACATCCCATAATGACGAGACTTAAAACTCAACTTTTTCGGATGCTACCTCTACTCCAGAGGGTACAGAGAGATTTTCGCGATAGTATACTGCACCTTCAACTGAGACATCACTACCTAGCTTGACATTCCTAGCTCGGATGTCTCCACGAACATCGATCTGGTTGATCTCTACTGTGTCACCCACTATGTTTCTAACCGACATTCGAGCCCCACCTCCTGTAACAAAACTTGATACGACGGTATTTATCAATCCAGAGAGGTCGACTCCATTGGCGATAACCTTGACAGTGTTCATAGCAGGTCGCCCAATACGTACTGTCTCTGCTTTAAGATCTCCACCGATCTTTGATTCACCTCCGTATTTGGAAGTGAAGCTCTTGCACACGACATCTTCCTCCACTTCAATCTTACCTACGAGTTTTATTGCACCAGTTGACAGCAACTTCTTGGCAACAAGATCACCGCCAATTTTGATACTGTCTCCGCTAATGAGTTCCCCTCCAACAGAAGTTTTACCCGAAATCTTTATCTTCTTCGTACATGTAATGTCCTGCCCTGCCGTAAGCCGTCCTGCAACTACGAGTGGACCTCCAATCTTGCTCTGTCCATCGACCTCCAGTCTTCCCGAGATGGTAGCTTTGTCCAATACCACAAGGTCTTTCCTAATGAGGAGAGATCCAGCAGTATTTAGTTTTTGGCATTCCAAATCTCCTTCGACACGTAAGGAGCCATTGATAATAACCGGGCCGTCAACCCTTACCGATTCCTCGAAAACTTTCGAGCCGTTGATTATTCGATTCGTCCTCCTCTTCCGTGGAGGTGTCTTAGCGTCCAGTATTCCGAGGTCTTGGAACTTGGTGAAAAGCTCGTCAAACTCCTCTTGGGAGATCTCTCCATTCTCAAGCTTCTTCCGCAACCTCCCCTCAAGTGTGTCGTCTTCTCGGGTCATGCTATATGACATATTTCCATCGGTATTAAATAACCTCTTTGAACCGATCCCTGAACTTCGTAAACCTTTTGGTTAATCCAACGAATTGCTAAAATACAGCGGTGTATTTCCAAGATTATGGATCAAGACGAGAGACTACAATACCCGAGCTTCACAGTACGGACTGCCCTCTCTGATCCTGACTATCGAGTAAGAGATCAGATAGTCCAGAGTATTGAGGACGAGGATATCCTCTTCAAGGTGGCACGGGAAGACCTGGTGAGTACTGTTAGGATTTCTGCAGTCAAGAGGCTCAGGTCACAATTGAATCTGGGAGAGATTGCCCTCAAGGACCCTAACAGTGAGGTTAGGGTTGTTGCAGCTTCGAAGATCAGCGACGAAGATGTGCTATTTGACCTATGGAAAAAGCACAAAAGGGATTGGTGGCTCAGGACAGTCATATCCCGGAATATTTCAAATCCAGCATACCTCGAAGAGATAATTGTAGGTGACGATAATATCTATGTCAAGAGAGATACACTTCAAAGAATTGACGACGACAAGCGGTTGTTTAACATAGCTCTTAGATGTGAGACCAGCGATCCAAGGATCTCACTGAGAGCAGTTGAGAAAATGCAAGACATCGAGCTTCTCCAAACGCTTAGACTCATGACGGGCGCAGAACTCTCTAACTTTGCAAATAAATGTATCAAGAAATTGAGGAAAAGGAGAAAGAATCGATCGTAATTGATTGGGAATACTCGTTGGAATTAAAAAGGGATGGAAAATACCTGACCTGATGAGTTCGATAACTGATGGGGACAAGCACAGTGTAATTGACTATCACCAGCTTGCCCATAATGCACTAAAGTTAGCAGAGGATCTAGGAGCTAATCAAACAGAGGTTATGATCAAGCAGGGCTATAGGCGGGCCATTGAGATAAGGAATAGCAGGATTTCTGGATCACAGCAACAGAGCCTCTCAGGAATAGGAGTTCGCGTGTACATGGGAAACAAGCTGGGTATATCTTCCAATACCCTCGTGACAGATCAAAGTGTCATGGAGGCTGTTGAGAACGCGGTCAAGCTCGCGAATTTAGCACCAGAGGACAAAAATTTCCACTCACTGCCCCCACCCAGTGAGAAGAAAACTGTCAGTATTGGAAGGTTATTCGATGAGGAGATCGCGAATATGGAGGCAGACAGATTCATCGATATCGGTAATGAGATGATAGAAGGGAGCAGCATCGAGACAGAGGGAAGGCTTGTTATCGGGGGGCAAGTCTCCGCGTCGGTGACCACAGATGTGATTGTAAACAGTCTTGGTATAGACGTCGAGGACTCGTACACTTCAATATTCAGCTTCTCAAACAACTCGATTGCAATGGGGCCAAAGGATGTGGGTACGGGTTTCGAGGTATATCTCACAAGGACACTTGAGAATAGTATGGATTTTAGGAAAATTGGAGAGGTAGCTGCCAAAAAAGCGGTGAAAACATTGGGAGCCAAGGAGGTGGAGACCAAGAAACTACCTGTCCTCTTTGACCACAGAGCGACAAATCAGTCACTCCAATCAATAGTCGGAAGAGGAGTGAATGGGACGTCAGTGATGCTGGGAACAAGCTACTTTGCAGATAAGATTGGGCATGACCTCGCAGTAGAGAATTTAACAATTGTCGATAACCCACATGTTGATGGTGGGTTCATGTCCACTCCCATTGATGCAGAAGGAATTCCAACTGAGAAAACGACATATATGGAGAAAGGGGTACTTATCAACTACGCGACAAATTCTTACTCGGCAAACAAACTCGGGATCGAGAATAATGGACATGCCCAGAAACAAGGTTTCTCTGGCAAACCAGGGGTAGGGGTATGGCAACTGCATGTAGAGCCAGGGAATGATGACTTTGTCCAGATGCTTGAAGATATGAAAGAGGGGATTTACATGGAATCAGGGATCTCTCCAGCAGGCGGATCACAAAATATTTCGGCAAAGATCAACCGAGGATTCTACGTCAAGGACGGAGAGATCCAGCATGCGGTAAAGAACACGATGTTGGGCTCAGACGTCTTCTCCTTCCTCAAGGGAATTCAGGGGATATCCAAGGACCTTCTTGTTGAATTTGGCAGACAGACTCCCGCTCTATTCATCGAGGAGATGAGTGTCTCGGGAGTAAGTAAGCAGAAGTCAGGCCCAAGATCCATGATGGGTCTCTAATCGCCAATTCCAATTTACTCATTGGTAAAACTATAAAAACACCGTAAGAAAAGAATTGATGAAATGGTACTAGACGTGGCTCGGAAACTAGTCGACGAGGTCGACACCACAGTTGTCCAGTTCCTAGATATTAGGACATACAGAAATGAAACCTTACAGCTTTCTGTAAGGAAAGGGGACGCGAACCAGATTGCGAGCAATCAGATGAATGGTGTGGCCATTCGGGCACTCGTCAATGGTGCATGGGGGTTTGCCAGTGTCGCCAGTGACGACACATCTCAGATCAGACAAGCGAGGGACGCGGCTATCAAGATGGCGAGGGGATTGTCGTCTAGAAGCAAGGCAAATGCCAAACTGACCACAGAGGCAGTCTTCGAGGCAAGGAACGAGTTCACACCAGATGAGGATCCGAAGAACTATTCGTTCGAGGAGAAGATGCAACTTGCCCAAAGAGTCGAGAAGATCCTAAGGGAGTATGATCCATCAATAATTAATAGTAACGGAACCTATTCTGAGATGATACAGAGGGAGGAAATTGCTAATACCAATGGGACAAATGTCGTGACAGACTACGCTGCACTTCGACTCTCCGGGTTTGCAACCTCAAGGAAGGGGGATGTTATCCAGAATGTAAGTGACTCAATTGCCACATCTGGAGGGATGAAGGCAATCATTAACTGGGATATCGATAAACACGCTAACAGCCTCGGGAAGAGAGCAGTCGATCTACTTGACGCAGTGAACTCTCCTTCAGGGAAGATGAATGTCCTCCTAGATCCATCAATTGTCGGAGTCTATATCCACGAAGCTTTTGGACATGCTTCGGAGGGAGATGCTGTACTTGACAATAGATCGGTACTCACCGGGCAGCTCGGGAATACCATGGCGATCCCCGAAGTCTCAGTAGTTGATGATCCTACCCTACCTGGTCTTCGAGGAAGTTTTAAATTTGACTCCGAGGGAACACCAACAAAGAGAAGGGAGATTATCAAGAATGGCGTACTCGTGGGATTTCTCAACGATCTGCGAACGGCAACAATGCTCGGTCAGGAGATCAATGGTTGCGGTAGGGCAATGGACTTCAGGCATA
>JALWRB010000156.1 GCA_027077875.1 Candidatus Heimdallarchaeota archaeon | reverse complement strand
GATGAGAAGGGCGGATATTGCCGCGACCGCTCCCATCATGGCCCCGATAAGTGGGAAGTGGATGACCGCGGGATGTCCTGATCTCAGGATCTCTGCAATGGCGTCGAATATATTCACCATCTTAGTTTTCCTCCTTCCTGACGATGAATATCGTCGGTACAAGTGTTATCACTGTGGTTAGCGTTCCCCACCCCAGTCCCTGCAGGACGAACGATCCGAGGACCTCACTGGAGTTATCCGGAGTCTCGACCGTCGGGATGGTCACGGTGATGTTCGCTGCTCCGCCTGGGAGCTTGTCGCTTAGTGAGTACTTGAAGACCTCGATCTTGGAGTCGGGGCGGTGCTCCTTCTCGCTGGCGAGGATGAGGGTGACGTTCTTCTCGGTGGAGAAGGAGACATCTGCACCCGCTGTGTCCCCCGTGTCCATTGCCCTACTGAACTCCCATGCGAAGTAGTGCTCCCCCTCCTCGGTACCGTTCATGAGCACCATCTCCCAGTCTAAGTCGTTCTGCTCGTCCTGTTCGAGGAACGGTGGGAGCTGTCCCCTAGCGACGAGATCACCGAAGAAACTGGTGGTCGATGTGTTCCCGAACACCCACATATCGTCACCGTCTGCCATCGGGGTGATTTGGTCGTCAGTGATTGCTTCTGGGTCTATGTTGCCGTTCGAGTCCCACTCGAGGGCTACCCACGGCATGTCGAAGTCGTGGGTGATGAGGAAGTAGACTGTGCTCTCCCCCCAGACCGTCTTGATAGATCCGTATGAATCACCGTACGGTGCCACAGGTGTCTCGGGAACATCCTCCCAGATGTCAGATATCCTGCCGTCCCCAATGTTGATGAGGGGGACCTTCCCGCTCACACCTACCGCGAACTCGATTGACGAGATGTTGTAGGCTAGCAGATCTCCTCCCTTTATACTCGCATCGGGTGAGATCGTGGGTTCCTTTATGGGTTCCAACGCCTGTACTGCTCCTGTTGAGAAAATCAGTAGAAGTGTCAGACTTACCATGAATACTCTATGGACTAGCATAGCATGTGAGATTATGTCACTAACTTATTTATACTTTATAGTAATAACTAAAATAAATCATAATATTTCGAATTAAAAATGACAACAACTAATCAAAATGGATTAAAGATTAAATACGTAGATTTTCGCAACTACTGTTTGTACTACCTTCTTCTCCTCAAGATCGGTATGGCGACGATGGCCATGAGGACCGGGAGGAAGAACAGCGGTGAGTCCTTGGTTTCAGTCTCCTCAGATGTTGTGGTTGGGGGCTCGGTTGTTGTCGTGGTCGTGGTGGTTGGCTCGGGGATGGTGAATGTCTTCTCCACATCCGCTTCCAGTCCACCGACGTCAGTGACCTTCACCTTGACGGTGTGATCACCAGGGGTCATGGAGCTCGTGTCAATTGAGTACTCCAGACTGTCCACCGTGACAAATGCTCCTCCGTCAACGGACACGTTGACCGTGTCGATACCGATGTCGTCGATAGCATCAATCGTCACCTTGACGGTGTCTGCTGCGCTGTCGTCGAGCGTGATATTCACAGTCGGTGCCATGTTGAAGAAGTCCGAGTAGTCCAAGAGGGCGAATGCGATTCCTGCAACTCCGTAGTACATCGTCGTCGGGACATACTGCTCGTTGGTACTCTTGTACCACGAGATCAAACCGTTGCTCTCCATGGAGATCGAGTCGAGGTAGACCTGTGCATTATACATCAGCTTGTACGCCTCCGGCATCCTCGTCGCTTCGAAGAGCTCGGTGGCAAACTGGATAACTCCCGCAGAGCCGTGTCCAGATGCTGTCGCAATCCTCGTGTTGTAGTTGGAGTCGATCCACGCCCATCCTTCAACCCCGTCAACCGCGTTGGCCTCGTACCAGTTCAGACCCATCTTGATATAGTCCATGTAGGTCTCGTTTCCGTGGACAAGGTACGCTCTGAGCAGGACGGATGAGATACCTGCTACTCCTCTGGAAAAGCCTGACATGTACTCTCCACCTCCGAGTGCGTTCTCCCACGAGGCGGTGTCGCCGTCGATAGTGGTGTGGGCGATAACCCAATCGATACCGGATGTGGCCTGTGCCATGTAGGTGTCGTCACCCGTGACCAAGAAGAGGTCAATAAGGAAGTTCGCGACTCCCATGACCCCGTGCCATCTCCCGAGGAAGATGCCGGACGAGCTGTCGTCCGCGATCTTGTACCAGTAGTCTCCGTCGGAGTCGGTCTGTTTGACTGACTGTAGCCATGTGGCTATTCCCTTGGCGACGTTCAGGTAGGTCTCATTCCCGGTCTGCTGGTAGAGGTTGATCATGAAGGTTCCGATGCCCGGACCTCCGAAGGTCCACCTCGTGGACAGATCGGTCGAGTCGAAGGTCTCACCCCATGCGTACCCAGTTGTTGTGTCAGCGTTCTGGATGAGTGTGTTGGCCACCTCCTCTGCGACATCCATGAGGTGGGGATCACCCGTGTACTGTGAGACCCTCGTGAAGATGTCGGCAATACCTGCGGCACCTGCATAGTAGCTGGTCTTGATGTTGTTGGTGGCATTGGCGTTGGATCCGTCGTAGATCTCGTACCATGCCATACCTCCGTTCATCGGCTCGGCCACTGCCTCCAGCCAGACCATGGCCTTAGCTGCGGCGTCGAGGTACATCTCGGTGGCGTTTGGAGTCAGACCTCCGAGGAAGAGATGTGTCTGCTCCTTCTGGTACATGTGGAGGAGTTCCATCGCGTTGCCAGCGGCTCCCTTAAGCACTCCACTCTTGTAGCCCGATCCAGCCTCCGTATCCTCTACCCACTTGTATCCATTGGAGTCAGCCTCCTTGACACTCATTAGGTAATCCGTCGCTTTCTTCGCGGTGATGTACGCGTCGTAGTCCCCCTTGTTAGCGAGCTCGAGGAAGAATGTCGCCACACCTGTGATACCATAGTAGACGTTGTGGTCGACGTAGGTCTCCTCGTCAGATTTGTTCCATGAAAGTCCTGCTCCGTTGTCGAAAGCGAGGTAGTTGAATGCCTTGGACACCATGTTCGCCGCCTCCAGGAACTTGCCATTGCCTGTTGCTTGGTAGACCTGGAGGAAGAATATGCCGATGCCAGCCCCTCCGTGACCCACGGCGGTTCTGATCCTCCTCTGGGAGAGGGTATCGTCCTTGGTGTTGATGGCGTCCTCCCACATCCAGCCGTCACCGGTGGGGATGGCGTACTCCTGGTAGTGGGTCAGGATCGGGTCGAGAAGTGCTGTGTAGCCCTTGGTGGGGTCAATGGCGTCGGCTCTTAGCAGAACTGATCCGATACCTGCTCCTCCTCTGCTCCAGCCGCTCTGGTGCTCACCGCTTCCTACGGCGTTCTCCCACCAGATCCCTCCTTTGCCATCGTCCTCCTTCTGCCCAACGACATAGTCGAGAGCTGAGAACAGCAACGTCTTCACACCTGCGTCCCCGGTCACCTCGTAGAGGTCGATGAGGAAGGATGCAACTCCTGCAACACCATGCCACCTACCGAGGTAGACTCCTGATGTCGAGTCAGATGCGTACCTGTACCAGAAAGCACCGTCGGTGTTGGTCTGCTTGACCGAGTCCAACCAAGTGTACAAGCCCATCGCAACGTCCCTGAAGGTCGAGTTATGGGACAGCCTGTAGGCCTCCAAAAAGACCGATCCGATACCAGGTGACCCCTTGGACCACCTCGTGGATAGCTTGTCAGGTCCCTGCCCGTAGTCCTCGTTCCACGCGTATCCCGTCGTGTCGTATGCGACATTGATGAGGTAGTTGAGCGCTCCCATAGCGTAGTCGGCATAGGTGGAATTGTGCGTTATTCTGTAGAGCCTCATCAGGTATGATGCGATCCCGGCCACTCCCTCATAGTATGGGAGGTGCACCGTGGTCGTCGACGGGTCGTTGTTCTCGTCGTAGGTCTTGTACCAGTAGTAGCCGGACTCGTTCTCAGAGGCGATGGCCACTATCCAGTCTCCCGCACCCGTGGCGTACTTTAGCGGGATCATCGTCTCCTCGTTGTTCAGTCCCTTGAAGAGGGAGGATCTCACCTTCTCCTCGTAGACATCCAAGAGGAAGTTACCGATGGATGCAGCACCTTTGATCATGCCCGGTTTGTAGACATTATCCGAGGCCTTGTCCGTCTCTACCCACCTGTAACCCCCGAGCGCAGGCTCGGCGATATTCACCAAGTGATTGATGACTCCCTCGACGTTCCCAGATCCGACCGATCCGTCCTGCACGATGACTGGCACCACGCCTGTAATGTAGTCAAAGTAGGACGTGTCTCCCGTGACCGCATAAGCATAGAGCGTGTATGTCCCGGGGGTATCCGGTGCCGTGAACGTTGTCTCGAGTGTGTCCGTGGACTCCGTTCCAGTCATGTGGACGTAACCGGCTGCTGTCTCGGTAAGGAACAACGCATTGTCCCCATCGAGAACGTTGAAGCCCACGAAGAGGTCCCCACTGGAGACCGTCCCTGTGAATCCGGAAACACCGGTTCTGAGGCTGAACGTCTCGCCGGGCTTCACGCTCACCATTGGCATATTGAAGGTCAACCTCCCGCTCACACGCGTGTTGGTGACACCAAAATCGTGGCAGCCCAAGCCGTTGTTGGTCGGTCTCCACTGATCAAAATATGAAGGGTCCCTGTCGCTCATCACGGGAACCATCAAGATCCCGGTGAGTAGTATACCCATAATTAAGAATGTACTCTTTCTCAAGTCATCTCCTCTGATCACTCTTGTGATCGAGATGAATCTGCGGATGAAGTATATAAATTTACTATTTGATCTAAAGTATTGGGACATAAATTCAAAATTAATGTGAAATTTATTGAATTTTCTCTTTAAATGCGTAAATTTCCTTTTCAAACTGTTAATTGTCCATAATTTGATACCTCTTGTCTATGATCTTTTCAGTGCTTCTACGATCAGTTAATTTTTTTAATATTTCTTTGAAAACTCAATATGTGATTGTTTAGAGCTATATACTGCTGTTTTACATTTTTTCATAATGGGCTTCTGTTTCATCTGTATTGGTGTCAAATTCAGTTATAATAATTATACAATTGTATGAATTACATCTAAAAATAATGAATTAATGACAGATTTAATGTAAGTCCTTTAATGTTAGTTCGTATAATTATAATAATATAATATTTGATATAATAATAGTATATAATACAAATTTGTGTGCAAGATTCAATTCATCTGTGAATTACATTATATTATATACTAAATATGTTATCATTAATTCGATTTTAATTTCTATATGTACTGGTGATATGAATAATTGTTAACTATCGTTGCACATATTGGTTACAAAGATAAAGGTACCTGCTAGCACCTGATTGTACGTCATGCCGCTTAACAAAACGAAATTACTGAACAGTCTTGTTCCAGTAGCTTGCGTAACCAAGTTATCGGACTGGCTGGATCCATTATTTTAACCAATCAGATGTAATGGCATCTGTCACAGTTAGCAACACACGGAATACATTCAACGAGGAAACTCCCGGTATAAACACAGAGCACCAGATATCACAACGACAAGTGACAGACTACGACCGAGATAAATCTAAACTATTATATGCAGTGAGTACCTCGGTCGATACAGGAGAAAGTTCTCCACAACGAGTGGATAGTGAAGCTTGGTATCATGCTTGGTTTGGGTCCAAGTGATCGGGGGTTCGAATCCCTCTCCGCTCATTCGTATTATGGGGGTTCTATATTGATTTTTCATCACTTTTTGGTGGTAAGTATGGGTTGCCAGTAGTCGACGAAAATTTGAAATGAGCGGAGAGGGTACAAGCTGAACCCTCGAACATTTGAACCATAAATCCAACATTGCCTAGTTGAATATTTGTGGATATCCGATAGTATTGTCGGTGGCTATTCCTGCACAAAATGGAGTTACTGGTTATTCTGCACTCTTATCTGCGTTCGATGTTGATGATGTCGCCGATGGTTGTCTTCTTGCTCCCTGATGTGCTGAAGAACTCGGGATCGATCTCGGAGTCCTCCATCAGGGATATGCTCAGCTCCCTCTCTAGCTTCTTGACGTCGGAGTCTGTGGGCGTGATCTTCCCGGTCTCAATTGATGCGATCAGTGAGTGGGATATGCCCGTCTGCTTTGCCAGTTGCATCTGCGTCAGCTTCTTTCTGTTCCTTGCGTTTCTGACGATCTCTGCGTAGTTGTCGACGAGGGACTTCTGGGTCTTCTGGGGTTTGCTGAACTTGCGTGGTGCTGTTCTTACCTTCTGGGGCGTACTCTTCTTCCGGACGGGGGTAGCACGGGCAGCTGGTTGCTTTGGTCTTTCGACCTCCTTCCCGAACTGCCTACACGCTGTGCAGACGTTTAGGAGGGCTCCTTCAACCTTGATGACGATGGGTTCGTTGTAGATGGTCTTGCCACAGAATTCACATTCAATTGTTTGCTTTTTCTTCATGCTGTATTATATGTGCACACCATACTAAAAAAACAGTTTGTTGGCTCTAACAGTGGGATAATCAGTGGGTCTTACTGTCTGAACCCTCTGGATATGGTACTTTACCCGTGTCCTACATCGGACACTGTGTGGAATTTCTAGACGTTTCCGAACAGAACTGAATTAAAGCACAAAGCACACGGGGCACTGAGCACATGAGCAAGGAGACCAAGCGATCGTCGCTCGAACGGTATCATCTCAAGCAGATCCTCAAGCAGCTTGAGCGCAAGCGATCGCCAAACAACAGTACGTCACTCATCACACTCTACATCCCTCCCAAGACGCAGCTCTCGGAGTTTGCCAACCTGCTCAGGAATGAGTACGGGACGGCGTCTAACATCAAGGACAAGAAGACGGGTAAGGCAGTTATGGACGCTATTCAGAGTATCCTTGCCCGGATGCCGACCTACACCAACAGCGAGAACGGGCTGGTGATCTTTGCGGGGATAACCGACGACAAGGGGAAGATGGAGAACTACGCCATCCACCCGCCTGAGCCTGTCGGTGT
>JALWRB010000155.1 GCA_027077875.1 Candidatus Heimdallarchaeota archaeon | reverse complement strand
GCTCTAAGGATCTATTAGATAGTATTTTATAGCCTCCCACGCACAGTACTATGATGAAATTCGTCATCGAGGGTAGGGAATTCTCTGTTCCGGATAAAATTATCATTGGGGTATGTAGGGTCTGCAAATTGCCTCTGGTTACGTATGAAGTCCATGATTTCCTCATACGTGAACTAGATGACGAAATTCTTTTCCACCTCACCAATGTGTGCGATGACATGCACGAGATCTGCTTGGAGGATCCTAGTATCCTCTCCCAATCCTGACCTCTTCCCTCTTCATGATCTATCCCTTATGGGTAGATGGCTTCATCTAGGTATCATGTGGTCTTAGGAATGCCTCCTCCAACTTGGTATTTTGTCTGGTGTGAATTTGGCACTGCTCCATTCGGTCGACCGCACTGTTAAAAGTCACAATGCTCAATCAGCGAAACATGGTTGCAGTTCCATACCCTAGGGGCTTCTTGTCAGAGAGGGATGAAAAGGCGTTCTTCAGCCTTGCTGCTGACATCGAGCATGACTACCCCGGGCATGACATAATCTTTCTCGGGCTGGTGGGATCGCACTCCTACAGGGAGCCCGATCAGTTTTCCGACATCGATGTCTACGTGATCGTGGACGAGCTGGAGATCTGGAGACATGGGAAGACGAGGAAGGAAGGCACAGAGCTGGAGTACTTCATCTACTCACCCGACATGGTGATGAGGATGATGGAGGAGGAGGGGCGGTACAGACCAGTCACAGCTCACATGCTTTACTGGTCGAAGTATCTACTGCTCAATGAGGAGAAGATGTTACCTATCCTTCAGAGGGCAAATGAGATTATTGGGAACGATCTCCCAGAGCTCACCGAGGTCGAGAAGGATAGGTACAAATGGCAGCTAAGTGAACTCGTGCAGGACCTCCACGACATGTCCAATCCCCTTCACATCTTTCTCACCCACGCTGAGCTCGTGGACTGTTGCATCGAGATCTTCCTACGGTTGAATCGAAGGTGGAGAGAGCGGATCAAGGAGTTGGACACACAGCTCGAGAACCTCGACCCTCGTTTTTCCAGATTTGTGAAGAGTGCCACGCGGAGCCCGGATCATGTAGGAGAGCTCGTGGACTATGTCGAGGAGATGTTAGGTGGGAGGAGACCGACTGAGTGGATGGAAGAGGGGAAGGTCGACGAGTTATCATGAGAGGCGGAAGATCGCTGCGAGTTAGGGATTTTGAAGATACTCAGCGATATCACCTCAACATTGCCTGAACATATATTGTGCCATTTATGGTGGTATCGCTTCATCTCTTTGATGCCTGTCAGCTTCTGGACACTACTGCAACTGGGGAACCAATCGCACGATGTCGTTGTAGTCTCCGTCCGTGAGGTAGATGACCGCAACGAGTGCCTCAACCAGTGTGCCCTTCTCATGGTCTATGGACTCCGTTCTCGCGTTTGCCTTGTTCTCCAGATTACTGGTCAACCGGTACTCGTACAGCTCTAGCTCATCACAGAACCTCGCGAGATTGGAGTTGGAGACAAGGTTCTGTTTCTGTTTTGTCAAGTTACCCTTCGTCGCCATTGAGGAGTCCCAGAGATTCTCCAAGACTGCCATGTCAAGAACGGAGTCACCGATCAGGGCAAGAACCTCTCCTGCATCTCCGATGGATGCCAGCTCATCGAAGGGGATGGAGAGGCTTCTGTCCCGGAAGTGCGTCTTGAGTTGCTCGAAGATTGACCGACAACTGGGTCTTGCGAGGGCTATAAACAGTAGTTCGTGGGACTTCAGCTCGACTGAGGTGACGTCTCTTAATCTTGGGACTAGGTTCTTCTCGATCCTGTCCATCGTTATGAGCAGTCCGTTAAGCTGATCGAGATATCTGTCAATTTTGTCGGTGGTTCGGGTATTCTCGGGGGGTACTCCCTCCCTTTCCATTTGCAGGTGTTCAATGAGCTTCTTGACGTTGCGTCGAAGACCTACTGCATTGAACTGCAGTTTCTTGATCATTCAGGTTCTCTCCGTGCAGTTGCTTTCTTTACCTTTGTGAGTCCACGATAGACAATCGCTCAGAAATAATCTTCGAGTGGAGATCGTTTCCGAACCTGAACCCAAACTTTGTATTGTGCGCATAACGAGTTGACCGTATGCTAGGAATTGGTGAGAAAATCCCCGAGTTTGACCGCCCTGCTGCATTTCCCAAGAAGACCGGTAAGATTATGTCCGAGGATCTTAAGGGTGTGTGGACGATTCTTTTCTTCTACCCAGAGGACTTCAGCTTCATATGTCCCACAGAGGTCACGGGGTACAACTCCCACATCAAGGAGGTGGAGGAGTTGGGAGGACGGATAATAGGAGTCTCCACGGATTCGGTCGATACGCATTCTGCATGGATCAATGAACTGGACATCTCCTACCCCCTCATCTCCGACGAGGACAAGAGTCTCTCAAGGGCATTCGGTGTCCTCGACGAGAGCGACGGTAGAGCGAACAGGGCGACCTTCATAATTGGACCAGATCTGAAAATACACTTCGTCATGGTCACCTCACGCAATATAGGGAGATCGGTTACCGAGACCATGAGGATCCTCATGGCGATCAAGACCGGTGACAGCTGCCCTGCTGACTGGAACCCTCTGGAGGAGAAATAAGTGCCTGACGACGGTCTGGAACCAGTTGAGAAGTCCAAGGCGAGGATTGAAATCAAGGGGAAGACTCGGGATCTGGTCTTTGGTATGCAGGACGGATTGATCTCTATCCTTGGACTAGTAGCGGGCGTCTATGGTGCCTACGCCGATCACGGTCTGGTGGTCGTCATCACGGGGGTGACTGGTGCCATAGCCGCTGCGATCTCGATGGCAGTAGGCTCTTTACTCTCTTCAGAGGCAGAGAGGGATTTGCTCATAGCCGAGATCGAGGAGGCAAGGAAGCTCTTCGAGGAGAAGCCGTATCTCGCACAGGAGAGCCTTCTTCACAAGTTTATAGACGCGGGACTTGACAAGCCCAGTGCCTATACAGCTGTGAAGACGCTTTCTCAGAATGAGGATGTTCTCTTTGATAACTTCAGGAACTCCATCCTCGATCTCCCAGCAGTGGAGAAGGAGAATCCATACATAAACGCCACTGTGATGTTCTTCGCATTTATCCTAGGGTCTCTGTTCCCAATTCTCCCCTTCATCTTTCTGACGGGCCAGACTGCATACTATACCGCTTTGATCTCGACAGGTAGTGCACTTTTCACCCTCGGGACTCTGAAGGGGTATTTCGCCAATGAGAATGCGTTGAAATCCGGACTAAAATTTTTCATAATTGCGGTGATAGCAGGTGTCTCCAGTGAATTTGCAGGGACCGTTGTAGGGGATCTCTTAACAAGCTTTCTCGCATAATGTTCTCTATCCGTAATCGATCGATACCTTACCAATATATATCTTGGTCGAATCCCGTTTCCAATTCATTAATCTCTAAAAATCCTCTTACGTAGTATAATGGAGATTATGATGGTTGGAACCAAAACTATACTGAATTCAGTTAAGGAGAGGGGCTCTGTTGTGGTTACGAGATCACTAACCGTTTTGTTTTCGTAGACATATCCAGCCATTTGGACAATATTATCAAATGAGTATGACCCGTAGTCAGCGACGACACTTCCTTCTGTCCTAAAGTAGTTCAGAACTCCAGTGGAGACGTTGTACCTCAGCTCTCTTCGGTATGATGGATATCTACTACCAGTACCAATCGGTTCATCCTTGTCAGCCCAAGACTCTTGGAGGATGAACTCTCCATCCACTATTCCTGCGTTGATTGAGTACGTACTCTTCCCCGATGCCATATCGGGAATTTCTTCGTTGAGGGTGCTGATTTGATCCCCCCAGTCTGTCGTGGTGATGAGATTTCCCAATCCTACGATATCGCTCTGTTGGAACTCAGTTCCGTTTATCTGGAAGAGAAGTGGGATGTATACTTTTGAAGGTTGATCACCGGACGGGAGTGTGACGAGAGGGTCACCCATTACTCGGATGCTGTAGTTCCCACCTGGAGGAATGACATAAATCGTCGTGTTTTCCATTCGAGAATTAAGTCTACCTCTCTCGTATGGGTCATCCCACTTCACTACCTCGAAGGTATACTGTTCGCCGACTGAGACTCCAATTTCTACCGCGGAGGATGGAAATGGCATACTAAAGAGTAGGAGCAGTATTAGAAGCCTTTTCATACATATACTATATATCACTCTTAATATAAGTAAGTAGGGCGAAATTTTTTCTGATTTAGTCAAGACCATTGTAGATTATGATCTTCTCTTGTGGAACCTTCTCGATATCACCGCTGAGGCTAAAAGGACGAGTACAACAACCTCTACTACGAATGGGGTCTCCACACTGCTTGTGTCATTTAGAACAGAGGATAGTGTAGAAGTTAATGTAGTGGTGATTATTTCCGTTATCTGCGATGTCGTCACAACGGTCTCGGTCTCTGTGACCGTATTGGTGAAGGTCGTAGAAATTGTCGGCTGCTCGGTTGTGGTTGGTTCCAGCAATATGGCAGAGACCTCGTAGGTCATCGGACTTTCCCCAAACTCATTGAATGCAGAGACGACGTAGTAGTATGTCGTGTTCTGTACGACATCGGTGTCGATGTAGGTCAATGAATCCGTCGTAGCGATCAGGGTATATCCCGATCCACTTGTGAGGGATCTGTACACCTTATAGGAAACTGGGCTCCCTCCTTTGTCACCGGGTTCATCCCATGTTAGAGTGATCTGTGAAGTATCAGAGCTAGAATATACGATGGATGGAGCTTCTGGTGCAGAGACCGGACCGCCATCCGTGATCGTCCACGAATAGTTATCAATGATGGACTGCCTTGCAGCAGAAGCAGCTGTGCTGTAGTGGATGTCAATGGCACCGAAGTTAACATTAGACAATAGCGATTGACTCGACCAAGAGTTCAGTGTAGCATCATAATTCTGGTACCCCATTCCGCTTCTGTCGAGCATCTGTGAGGCATCCGTAGCCGCGGTCATGTCCCAATTTGCCAGCGACTGATTGAATGACTTTGCTTCCTTAAACATTAGCGAAAAATCACCCACCTTGCCAACATTCCATGAGTCAAGTGGTTGGTTGAAGCTGGTCGCCCCTTGGAACACACTGCCCATCGATATGACATTGGAGACGTCCCAGTTTGACATGGGTTGATTATACGCCTCTGCATTGGCAAACATACTGCTCATATAATCTACGGATACATTCCATGTATTCAGCGACTGGTTGAAAACAGTAGCACCGTAGAACATCCCAATCATAGAACTGACGGATGAGACATCCCACATGCCAATCGGCTGATTGAAGCTTGAAGCACCGTAGAACATCTGGTGAGTGTCCGTGATCTTTGACATGTCCCAGCCACTCAGGGGCTGATTAAAAGAGGACGCCTGCTTGAAGATGGTTTTTGCCTGCGTCAATGAGGTGATGTCCCAGAACTCAATAGAGCTGTTGAATGATGTAGCACCAGAGAAGATGCCGTTCATATTCGTCACTGAGGACACATCCCAAGATCCAATGTCTTGATTGAAAGCAGTGGCTCCGCTGAACGTCCCTATCATAGATGTGACCGAGGACACATCCCAGTTGCCAATACTCTGGTTGAAAGCGGTGGCTCCACCGAACATCGTTGCCATAGATGTGACCGAGGATACATTCCAGTTGTTAAGTGGCTGATTGAAAGAATCTGCATAAGCGAACATTGAACTCATATCAGTCACTGAGGATGTGTTCCAGTTATTCACTTGCCCATTGAAGGCGGTTGCATATCTGAACATATTGGACATCGTGGTCACCGAGGAGGTGTCCCAGTCAGCGAGGTCCTGATTAAATGACCTAGCATCCTCAAACATCGATGCCATGTTGGTAATAGTAGACATATTCCATGAATTCAAATTACCGCTCGTGCCAATACCACTGTTGCTGAATGCTCTATACATAGTCGTGGTTCCCGAGAGATCTGGGGCATCGGTAGCCGTTATGTCCAGATTCAGTGTGTAAGCAAAATATGATCCGCTATTTCCTAACTTCAGATCTCCCCACTGAGAAATCTCGATTAGCTTCACTGCATCCCCCCCACTTCCGAATGACCATCCCTCGATGGTCCCCGAAATGGTGACCGTGTAGTTACCTGCAGAGCTGTAGGTATGGGTCACCTCAGGTTGATCCCATGCGGTAATAGTGTCGCTAGTGGAGTCTCCCCAATCCACGTTGAAGTTATAGGTTCCGCTGCTCTCAAGGGGTAGAGCAATCTGTGTATTGCCTGTACTTCCGGATTGAGTAGTGTCCCATTTGGAGATGAAGGGTGTCGCCTGTAATTCCAGATTACCTGTTGTGTTGATATTTACTAGTGCTGGTATCAGTAGGAGTAATACCAAGTACCACATTCTCTTCTTCATGTAGATTCACCATTGAATATAGTATCATAACGATGCTCACAAATAGTTTCGATCATATCGTATAATGCTATATTTAACACATGGTCAAAAAACTTCTATTTATTGGTATGTAGACAATAATGAAAAATTATAGATATACACAAATGTGCAAGAAATTATGACATAGGTAGTCTTCCCCAATAATATGGTTATGGACGTTGGAACTATATAGCGAAAAAATAAAACAAAAATATTCATCACTAAATTCACGATTTTGTGTGGATGTGTACACCCCTACCTTCCGAAGGTCTATAACTTCTGGCTAAATCAGTAGGACATGTCCAAAATAATCATTCTTCTAGCTCTTCTCATCCCCCATGGGACCTCAGGTGGAAGCTGGACGGAGATTAACTCTGCAACTCCTCCTGCCAGATTCCACCATGGGATGACCTACGACTCAACAAGGGGACGGATTGTTCTCTACGGAGGAAATGTAGATGGGATCATCTCGGATTCCACTTGGGAGTTCGACCTCTCGACCCAGACATGGGAAATGGTCAATACTAGTGAATCACCCCCTGGGCTTAATTACCATGCAATGGTATACGACGATGAGAACAAGGTC
>JALWRB010000154.1 GCA_027077875.1 Candidatus Heimdallarchaeota archaeon | reverse complement strand
CCAGCCCTTCCCTGAGCTCCGCGAGCTTCTGGTAGTACTCCTTGGAATTCTTGATCTTGCTCCCGTGCTGCTTCTCGAATTTCTTCATCTTCTTCTCCAGAACCTTGAAGGCAGCGATGAGCTCGTCTATCTCGTGGAGCATGAGATCCGCCTCTTTTACCGTCATCTCGCTCTTCTTGCGGATGTCGTCGCGTATCTCTCTTAGACCCATCTCATAGCCTCCGGATGAGCTCGTCGAATTCCTGTCCCCACACCTCGACGTCGTGGAGCAACTGGTCGAGGTCCTGCTTCTCCAACCTCGTCTCCGCACCCTGCTCCCTCATCAACCTATCCAGCTTGTCGTACCATCCCTTGATGGCAGTGGCCAGACCGTCAGACTCTGGGAACTGTGCGATAGCTTTCTGGAGGGTGTTAAGCTTGAGATTGACCGCACTGTAGGTGGCGTAGTTCTCCAAAAGCAGGAGATCGGAGAGCGTGATCCTCGTACTGGCGAATTCGTTGACGTGTGAGAGGAGGTCCTTGCTGATCGAACCCAGCTTGACTGCAGGTTGCTTCCCACCCTCGATGAAGTTCAGCCTCTTGGTAGCCTCGGGGAACTTCTGGGGGATATTATACTGCTTGTAGAAGTCCTCGATGTTGAAGCCGTTGATCTGCTCGAGGTTGCTGGCAAGCTCAAGGATCTTCCGGACGGCAGTGGATACCTGTCTGTCGTAGAGATCCTCTTGGATGAAGCCCATGTTCATCAGTCGGGCGAGCACCTCCACCCTGACTATGTGCCCATAGAGGTCTGTCTGGATGTCCCACGTGGTCTTGCTTCTGTTCCGAACAATCATGGAGCTCCTCGACACCTCGATCTGATCCACTGGAATCTTGCCAGCTATGGCCAGCTCGATCCTGAACTTCAGCTTACTGTACTTCACCTTCTGGTTGAGGTAGTCATTCGGGCCTATACCCTCCATGTTCTCGAAGTATGATTCGAGGACCTCGAGGAGGTCATCGACAGACTCCAGTTTGCTCCTCAACTCCTGCTGTGGGGATATCGTGAGAGACGCATAGCTCAGTCCCGACCTCTGCATCTGTGTCTCCTTCTCAACTTGGATGGTTCTATTGAGATCTGCAAGCTGCTGCTGTAGTCGCTCTACCTCCTGCTGAAGTGGGGACGTACGTGACACGGGCTGAGCCTGTACAGAGGGTGATCTTTGCTTCCTCTCCGGACTGTTGAAGTAGCGGCGGGCCTCGAAGATGATGTCCTTGAGCCGGTGCCTTCCTCCATCCCAATCCTGCAGTATCCTGAGATTAACCCTCCTGTCGCTTGAGACGTTCGGGTCCTCGATCGGGATGTTGACGAAGACATCGGGTTTCTCCCACGGGTACAGCTCGGGGATGACCACCCTGAGAAGCAGTGGCTGCCCGTTAGGGAGGGTAGAGACCCTACCGATGAAGGTGGGCTGGTCGCCCTGTACCTCGCTCCAGTAGGTCTCGTTTTCTTGTATATACTGACGCTCTTCCGTCAAGACTAATGTTCTAAAACCATCCAAATTCATTCGATCACTTCGGGTATGAATAACATATAGAACATGCAGTATAAAAAGTTGAAGAATCAGTGGACATCCACTTGCACATAACCCTACGACATTTTATACTACCACGGTCAGGTGCCCCTCACGAGCCTGTTCTCTTCCTGTGCTTATTCAGAGAGTGTTTCACCTTGACAGCCACACCATTCACGAGAGAGTGAAGGGCATGGGTGGGATGGACGGAGGTTCCGACAGCGAGGAGCTCACCTTCAGGCGACAGGAGGAGAACCTCCGATCCAGGGGCTATTCCCGAATCCGCGGTCATGACATGGCGGGTGTACAGAGACTTACCGTCTGCCACGAACGGTACTGCGTCAGGAGCAACGGTTATCCTCTGCTTCTCTAACCCCAGCTCCAACAGGAGAAGACCCCCTGCAAAGGTCGGCTGGTACCGCCCATCCGAGGTCCGGAGACTGAAGAGATGCCGGTCACCGAGATGCACGTAGGACACCCGTCTCGTCTTCCGAGAGTACACAACATATATGTCGTCCCTCCTAAAGAAAGCGGTGAAGTCCACGCCCGGGAATTGGAAGCCTAATGTCCGCGCAAGTCGTTCCCTGTCTACGGGTTTTGGGGTCTTGCCCTCACTCATAGAGTGCTATGGGGCACAGGGGATTTATTAGTTGTCATCGTCTACGTCCATATACCTGTATTTAAGAAAAGAGTCGACGCTATCAAATATGGTGACTGAGAGCTCCGCACCGAAGGTCCAGATCAGAGCGATTGATGACGATCTGAGAATAGACATTCCATCTGAGCAAAAAAGCATGCAACCAAGAGTGCTGAGGGATCTACGTTACGCCCTGCACTCCCCGAGCGATTTCCAGCAGTTCGTTGCGACGCACGGAAAGGATATCGTCGGGCACCTATCTGCCCGGATCTTCGGAAGGACAGGATGGCTTGCAGCTGCCCAGATCAACTCAGAGTACCAGAGAATGGGGATATTCAACAGCCTGAGGATGGAAGCGGAGCAGTGGCTCAGAGACAAGGGGGTAGAGGAGATCAGGGTGGCTATCGCTTCCGACAGCCTAAAGATCCGCAATATGTTCGAACGGAAGGAGTACAGACCCATGGCATTCGCTGTAGAGCCCAACAAGTACATCAACCCCGACGAGGTGGATCTTTCGGCAATCGACCACTTCTCTATGGTCACGGACGAGAGGTTGTACACGAAATTCGAAAATACCCTGAGACCACTGGATCAGAATCTCATGGTAGACTCTGCGTACATTCCTCTGGACATCGACATCTGGAGATCACTCGTCTCAGAAAACAGGGTCTACACCGATCTAAAACAACGGACATTCATCGTCCTCTCGCCGGTATACGCACCAATGACCTTCTTGGGATTCATCGTAGCAGAGACCCAAGAGGACTATTACAAAGCCGGAGCTGCCCTGCAGGCATTCGCTGCAAAGAGCGACGCTACGGAAGTGATAGCTCACTCTCCGTCCAATAGAACTGCAATCCTCGGTCTCGGAAATGCGGGGTACTCGTGGTCCCATCCCTACTCCGTGATCATCTATAAGAAATAGAAGCGAAGAGCACAGGTACTTAGATATCTGGAATATCCATGTCAGTTCATGTCCCTTCGACTCCTCGGGTAGAACCTACGCCAGATCAGGAAGGTCTCAGTAGCAACCACCATGAGGAAGAAGACATTCGCAGTATTTGGAATTGTCAACACTAAGGGTATACCTATGAGCAGAGAAGAGAGCAGGAATGCCAGCTGGAATAGAGCCTGTGAGTACAACCTACCGCTGAATAAGTAGTACGTCTCCGTCACGGGCACCTCAAGTGTCTTGAGCTCCCTCCCCGCTGAGGTCAAGAGGTAACTGTTGTCGGGTAACTTCTCGACGAGACCAGCCTCCAGCAACTTGTTCAGGTGCCAGTGAAGTGTGCTGGTGCTGGTGATACCAAGCTCCCTCTGCGCATTCCTGATGCGGACACTTCCTTCATGATTCAGGAGATACAGATAAATGTCCAACGTCACCGGGTTCTTGAACAATCCGTTGGTCCCGACCATTACCTCACCAGTAAGTAGGTGACGATGAACTCGTTCAGAGCTGCAACGTACGTCGGGAAGAACCCGTTCACAGTAGCAGTGTAGTATGCGTAGTCGTCGTCCGAACCACCTCGAATCGCAGTAAATTCCTCGTTGGAATAGTACTCAGTGAAATGACCGACACGGATGAAGAGCTGGTCACCAACAAGCGTGATCAAGAATTCTTTACCATCCGCGTACCACTGCCAGAGCTCAATCAGGAGATCACCAACGTCAATCGACTCCTCCTGATGCCTTCCGTACTCCACCCGTGTGGTTGGCCTAAGGTTCTCGATCGCACTTATCTCCCGAGCGAGAGAGTCCGTGAGGTTCCCGTAGTCTATCGTCGAGAGCCGCCACTTCACATCACCCTCAATTTGCTGGTCGAGGACTCTTATATCCATCCGCCACTCCAAGCTCTCCGTCATCAGTGAGGCATCTATACTACTCACCCCCTCGACAAAGTAGGGGGTGCTGACAGCCGAGTAACCAAATGTCTCACCTTCACCACAATCTGGATTGCAAGTTTTGCTAACGGTAAAGTTGCCCTGACCGCTGACACCGTCGACCACAGATGAGCGGATTGAGAACATGAGAATGTCACGAGAAGTGTCTGCGAAGCCGTTGGACAACGAGAGACCCGAGCTGAAGTCCCATACGTAGGAGTCCACCACAGGTACGTAGTCCAACGTATCCTCCTGACCCCCAATCGGCCATGTCAAAGCAATGGAGCCGAGAAAAAGAACAGATGCGAGGAGCACACCCTTGGAGATTGTCACGATTCGATAATCCATGATTGCCCATTGCACACCTCCATTCTTAAATACTTAGTGTGAACAATTCTGTTCATCCCCTGAACGCCTAGAATCAGGGGGATATAGTGCAATAACACATCTGAAAAAGAGAGTCAGAGTTGCACTAGGCGAGACGAGCCAGGTGGGATTTGAACCCACGACATCCAACTTAGAAGGCTGGCGTTCTATCCATGCTGAGCTACTGGCTCATTTGTCCATCTTGCTGAGTCCTTCAGAGGGCTCGTGGACGGAGAGTTTTCTGGAAATCTCCCACTATAGTTCCATGCACCAGAGAGGTAATTAAAGTTTGAGAAATATTCTCACCGATTTCCCTTATGCTGGGTTCCTAACCGGTGGGCTATACTTGAGGATGAAGCCCTTGATCCTGTCCTTGAGGGTCTCGAAGTCTGCGCAGTCGATGATTGCGTGCGGTGCATGGGGGACGACCCACTGCTCGACGATTTCGCTCCCGGCCTTCTCCTTTATGATGTCGAGGACAAGAGGTTCTGCGAACTCGTCTTGGTCCCCGATCATTGCGAGGATGGGGGCGGTGACCATTGGGAGTCTTCTATTTGCCATCTCTATCATGTCGATGAGGTTGGCCACTGCTGAGAGCGGGTGTCTCTCGTATATCTTGAAGCCGTGTCTCTCGACCTGCTCCACTGCTTTTCTGTCGGTGGGCCAGTACTTGACGAGCTTCGACACGGGTCTGAGCATGAAGTTCACTCGGTAGAGTGCCTTGTCCCTGAGCTTGATCGGTGGGGACATAAAGACCAGTGACTTGACGTCGTAGATGGATGCGAGGACGATTGAGATGAGTGATCCTAGTGAGTGGGCGACGATGACGATCTCGTCGCACTCCTCCTTGAGCTCTACGAACCTGTTACGGACGCTGAGGTACCAGTCGACGAGGGTGGTGGTGGCGAAGTGTGCCGTTGAGGTCCCGTGTCCGGCGATCCGTGCGGTCTTCACCACGTAGCCGAGCTCCCCGAGCTTCTCGACAAATCCATCAAAGATGTCGGGTGCAGCACCGAATCCGTGGACGAGGAGTATACCCGTCCTGCAGTCGCCTCCGGGGTGGTAGTACTGCTCGATGGCGTAGGGCTTGACCGAGTCGTCGACCGCGTCTGGCCAGAAGGACTGGAACACTGCATAGAAGGGCTCAACTATCACGTTGACGAAGCTCTTGACCATCTTGAAAGCCTGCTTCCACGTGTACCTGATGTAGTCCTTGGCCGAAGGGCCAGGGGGTGATTCTATCTCGGGAAAGTGCTTGTGCTCACTCAGATACCTGTTCCTCCTCTAGGTGGATGATCTCTTCGAGGACGGTGAGCTCTGACTTCTTCTCCCTTCCGATGAAGGTGACGATCGGGAGGATGATGAAGAGCACCGTTATGATGATGATGGGGTAGAAGCTCCAAGACAGTCCGAGGAATACGGTCTTCTCGGCCCCTGCGTACCAGTCTATGGATGCGAGGAAGAAGTCTAGAAGTGTGAAGAAGAAGGGGACGATGATCCAGACGTCATCCGCCCTGTAGGTGAGGGCCAGACCGAGGAGGTACATGAGCCAGATGCCCGATATTGCCCAGATGCTCCAAGGGAAGATGTCTGGGTAGTAGTCCCTGATCGCCAGATCAATGGCGTAGAGCATGACGGAAAGGAAGATAAGGTTCAGCGGTGCCACCCACCACTTGAATGTCGGCTTGCCCCTCGTGACCACCTGTACGGGTGTGTCGGGATCGATTTGGTTGAGACAGTTGGGACAGGTAATGATCTTCTTTTCAGACATCTATGTAAGAGATGGCTACGGCTCTATTTATGGCTTTCACTTCAAACCCCATATCATGGCGAATTGTCAGATGTCGAAAGAATCCCTGTCCCTGTGCTTGATCGTCAGACGTCGAAAGAGAAGGAGTCTCTCTCCCTGTCCCTGTGCTTGATCGTCAGACGTCGAAAGAGAAGGAGTCCCTCTCCTTGTCCATCGGCTTGATCTTCCGACGCTTTTCGAGGATGCGGAAGACCTCGTCGAGGTCCTCGTCCGGGAGAGATGACCACTCCTGTCCGAAGTTCCTGAACTCCGTCTTGGTGATGAGGTACTCCGTGTCCAGCCCTCTGTCCAGCACATACTTCAGGAGCATATCGGCGAACTCCTCCAGCGTCTTGTAGTAGATCCTCGCCCTGAGCTTGGCGTCGTCAAGCCACTTGGCCAGCTCCTTGGCGACTAAGTAGTCGATGAGGATCTGCATCTGCTCGAGGGACAGCATCTTTCCGTTTGAGCTGTTCCTGAAGGGCTCCAGCTGCCTGAGCTGCTCGATCGCCACGATGTGCGAAATGGTGGTCCGAGAGTAGAGGAGCACGAGGTCACCCCATTTCTGGAGCCACGATTCCCTCATCCTCTCGTTCTTCGGGATGATGTACATGAATGGTTTCTTCGTCCAGTCAGGGACCTGCTTGACGAAGAGCTGGTAGGGATCCTCTTTGACGACGGGCTTCATCACGGCTCGGGGCTGTGTGACCACGGGATCGACGTCCAGGGTCTCAAGCTCCTTCTCGATGTCCTCCAACCGGTTGTCGATCTCCTTGGTCTCGGCTCTAACCTCTTTCTCCTCTGAGGTCCTCTCCTC
>JALWRB010000153.1 GCA_027077875.1 Candidatus Heimdallarchaeota archaeon | reverse complement strand
GATATATGTTATCATTGCTAGCGGGGGATTCTTGAAGATCTCAGCGATGATCACTCCGAGCCCGAACATGTTCAGCACACTTGAGAAAATTAGGGCGAACGAGGTTATTATCGAGAAGATAGGGATCACTGGTCCTCCCATTATCCTGATGCTGATGTATCCGAGGATTACACTGGCGTAGAAGTAGAGGAGGAAGACGAGGAAAGAGTAGAGATAGAAGACGTCCCTGTCTAGACCGAGTGAAACCCAGTATCCGTAGCTTCCATTTGATTGGATCTGTGACCACCTGAAGACGACAAATATCCCAGAAATCACTATAATCGCTATTTTGACTCCAAGGAGAAAGCGCAGAAGGAGTGCCTCTTCCAGTACCTGCCGTGCGAGTGTCACTCCGCTATTACCCTCAATAGCCCTGGACGAGAAGCTGAACGCAGCAACTCCCGTAATGAACGGTCCAAGGATGAGGATTAGATCTAAAGGGCTCCGGAAGAACAGCATGAAAGATGCCTTTCTCTCAAGTTTGGTCTCATTCAGTAGTGCGTTTATGTTGCTTCTAATCTGATTGATTATTGATCCTCCTTCCATGCTCTTCACTCCAATATCTCCCCCAGCATAACCTGCAACTTGTCCAATTTTCGCAGAGAATATAAGACTTTACCAGTCTTGACATACTCTCTCAAAGACTTCCAGAAATCCTCGGACAGTCCGAGGATGATGTCCCTCCCAGTAGACGTCTCAATAAGTGTAAAAGGAACCTCTCGTTTGTTCAGGTACTTCATCATGGACCCGTTGTCCTCGACGGTCAGCTGGTAGAGTGTCTCCACCTTCTCCCCGATTGGGATGTCGGCAATCATCTTCCCACGGTGCAGCATAAGTACCCTCTCTGCAAACAGGTTTATCTCGTCGATCCTGTGCGTGGCGATTATCACCTTGGAGTCGTGATCATCGAACCTCCTTTTCATGAGAGTAAGCACCTTCTCCCGCATGAACGCGTCAAGGAAGTTCGTAGGCTCATCTAGGACGACCAGTTTAATCTCCCCGAAGAAGATGGGGAGGAGAGAGGCGAGCCTTGACTGACCTGCGGAGAGATCCTTGAGCCTTGTCTCTAGATTCAATCCAAACTCCCTCTCGAAGTCTATATTGTCAGGTTTACCGTAAATCTCCTCGAGCGTATCCATCCACTGATCGACTGTAAGCGTCCTCGGAAGCTTGGGGTAGTCGGGAACGACCCTCATCAACCTCTTCTCGTAGCTAAAATTGAACTCACCCTCATTCGGGAAGATCAGTCCAAGGAGCACCTTAATCAGTGTACTCTTCCCTGATCCATTGGGCCCGAACAGTCCAATGGAGTTCGACGTACTGCTATAGGTTAAATTATCAAGTGCCAATGTGGACCCGTACCTCTTTGTAAGATTTTTCACAGAAAAAATCTCAGTTGTTTCAACGTATTTCTTGTAGTTATAAATTTCAGAGAGGATTGCAGCGGTGAGTTCGGGGTACTTCGCAAGTATCTCATCCTCACTCTCTCCATCGTCGATGTGGGAGAATATCGTCTCGACAAGAATGTCGCTGCCCTCCACAACGAGTTGATTTTTTCTGTTCTGAACTAGGTGGGGGAAGTCGGCCACAACCGCGTTTAAATTTACTACAAAATAAATGTAGCAGATTGAAGAATGGACTTCAATCAGGAAATATTACCCTTCAAAATATCGCTTTATAATGACTAAACTATTAAAACTCATAAAATCAGATAGATACCTGTCATGGTAAATTTACGTACCATCAATAGACTCAATAAGCAGATTGCAACCATTCTATTAGTATCGATTCTCTTGGTCTCTTTCAATCCCTTCATTAATGTTTCCACTACGGAATCTAAAAAGAGTGTAGAGGACCATCGGAACCTGAGTTCTATTGGTGGACGACCGATTAGCTCCGCGCTCCCCGACCACAATGATGTAAAGTCATCCCATGTGCCGTATAGAGGTGCTGGATCAGACTCTCGATTAGGAGCCAAAGCGGTAACCTCTCCCACAATAGAGATGTTCAGTTCGACCTCTTCCGGAAAGTTGGTATTTGCACAGAACGAGACTGCTACAGACGACGGTACTCTTACGGGGAAGTCGAATAATTTCGAGTTCACCGTGACTCCCGCTACGACCGAATATGACTCTGTGGCAATTGATGTGGACGTCTATACAACAGGAAGTAGCTACACAGTTGAGGATCAGAATACCCTTGCACTCAGCCATGCAGTGACATACCAATCTATATATGCACAGGGATATGCCATGAAGAATCTCAAGAACAATGCCAGTGTATTCGTTGAGTCAGTATTCCTCGACAATCCAATCGGAGGATCAAACGTGAACGTGACTCTGTCTGTCTATAATGCAACCCAGAGGATCTCAGACATGGCAGTAATACCTGACGTTAGCTTAGGTTCAGCCAGCCTGATCAACAACGATACCGACAACATGCAGTTCATATTCCAATCACCTATTGAGGTGAAGTCAACAGAGACATATGTCAACGGTACAGGAGGATATGTTTTCTTCATCCTCCAGAGGGATGACACAGATGGATCAGCTACCATGGCACTTGGGTTCAAGGATGATGATACCGGGGAGCCAAATGACGGTCCGACATACTACTACTTCAACAGTTCTGGAGCAGCGTCTCCACCTACAGGATCAGACTGGGGAAGTGAGACCATCTACGACGTCACCATCAATTTCAATGCCACCTTTGAGTTTGATGCCTCTCAACTTGAGGGAGTGGTAAAAACACCCGAAACATCGACAGGTCTCCCCATGACGGCAGGAGGTAGGTTCACGGACAATATCCAGCGTACTAGTGCGACGAACTATATCGTGAGCTACAACACCTCGATGATCTCTCCAGAGGTAGGTTACATAAATGTCACCTACGTTCAGACTGACACGACTCGGGGATTAGCAGGTTTGGACTTTAGAATCACACCTAATGCCACCATCGCCTACTGGAACACGTCGTATACCTCGAGTTTTGGGGTGAGTACCGCGAATAAATTCAAGTACTTCAGCATTCCAAAATATTTCACAGTCACGTCTATAGTTCACGAAGGGACACCACTCAACTCCCCCACGGATTATCGAGTGGTCACAGGACCGGTCAACAAGACGGTCTACTTGGATCCGGGAGCAGGTACGTTCGTCATGAACATGACATCGCCTAACGCTCTTCAGTCGGCATCAGTAGGGACGTTTGTCAACAACTCAGGATGGATGTCGAGTACATCTGGATTCATGGGGACGGTGAGAGATCCAGACGGGATCAGCAATGTAACGGCAGGAGAACAGGTAAACGCCACGGTGCTTAACACCCCTTCACTAAACCTTGTAGGTGGAACCCTCAACGCATCTCTTAGAGCGACCAACGGGAGCATTCTCCCCCTGAGGGACATCGGTGGCTACACGGACACCTCATCCAACACCGAAGAATATCCGTTCTCATCTAACAGTATTTCATTCTCGACCTACTTAGATCCAGATATGCCAATCGGGACGTACACATTCCAGTTCATATGGTACAATGGATCTGCAGTGGGAGCTCTCAGTGTCGAGTTTGGAGTGAAGCCCGTTGTGGACTACACTCTGCTCACGCCCAACCCTAGCTTAACAGTTCTCGAGGGGACAGAAATAGCAGTTGACATGATCATACTCGATCGCAGCCATCCCGATGGTAATTGGACGTCAGCGGTCAATTCCCTGACGTGGGATATGGATACATATGCCATCACCAGCATGGGTCTGTATTCGGATGGATACAGCTATCTCTACTCAACCAACATTTCTACCTCAAAAGTGACGTACCCTTCACTGCGCCCGAATAACTACACCGTGACCATCGAGTTCTCAGAGGAGCAGTACACCCTCACGCAACTGATTGATCTAGAGGTCTTCTACAGAGGAGGAAGTTCGATCTCTGCACCCTCCAATGTCGAGGCGACGAATCCATTCGATATTCTCTTCACCCCCCTCAACTTGACTGATGGAGCAGTTCTGAAAACCACTGACATCAAAATAAGCGTTAATAGTAGCTACATCCTCTCGTACAATAACGTGACAGGAGAGTGGACAATCACCGTTCAGTGGGACGACTTTCCGAGAGGGGAGAATGTCTTCCAAGTCAACTGGACACAATCAGATATCAGGAGATCTGCAGATAGGTCATTCCAGCTGGAGAATATCACTGTCAACTTTGTCGACACAGCCCTCCCAGTGGTCAACTCACCCAGTGACTTCTCCTACAATGAGACCACGACGTCAAATATTATACCGTGGATGGTTTCTGACACTTACCCGAAAAATATGACGATCTTCGACGGTAGTGGCAACCCTGTCCAAGGTTACGATTCAATTCCTTGGACCTCAGGTGACGTCAACTTCCCAGTTGATGGGCTACTCCGTGGCTCGTACAGCTATACTATCATGCTGGAGGACGAAAGTGGTAATCAAGTGACAGACACGGTCACAGTCACAGTCTACGACGGAGTCAGACCAGTTGTCAACTCCCCCAGTGACTTCTCCTACAATGAGTCAAGCACGGGGAATACAATCACTTGGAATGCCAACGACCTGCACCCTGACAACTACACCGTCTACCTAAATGGCACTCCCTACAGCAGCTACGACAACATCGCTTGGACATCCGGGAGCCTCGTCGTCGACATCGACGGAATTAGCAAGGGGACGTACAACTTCACCATACTCGTCCAAGACGAGTCTGGAAACCAGAGGTCAGACACCGTAATCGTCACGATCTTCGACGGCACGGTACCAGTCATCGACCACCCATCTGACATAAGCTACAACGAGACTTCGACGGGGAATACCATAACGTGGAATATGGCGGACACGAACAGCAGGAACTACACCGTCTACCTCGACGGAGCACCATATGTGGGCCACGACAACCAGACGTGGAGCTCGGGTGCGCTCATTGTGGACATCGACGGCCTGCTCAAGGGGACGTACAACTTCACCCTCGTTATCCAAGATGAGTCGGACTTCACCAACTCCGACACAGTGATCGTCACGGTGTACGACGGAACATTCCCTGCTACGACGTCACCTGAGGACATCACCTACTCGGAGGGAGATGTTGGGAACAACATCACATGGGTGGTCGCAGATGCCTATGCTCGGAACTACACCATCTACCAGAATGGTACACCCGTCCAGGGCCACATCGACAGGACATGGAGCAACGGTGACCTCATTCTCGACATCGATGGGCTGGCCAGAGGGGTCTACAACTTCACCCTCGTACTGCAGGACGAGAGCGGTCTGACCACCATAGACACAGTTATCCTCACAGTACTGGACACCACTCCACCAGCCTTCAGCACAACGCCACAGAACGTGACCTTCTCGGAGGGGGACTCTGTCTCGAATCTCCAGTGGATCGTCTCGGACGTGCACCCGGATAACTACAGCATATCGGTGAACAACTCAGTGGTGGAGACGGGGACGTGGACCGACCTCATCACGTACTCGATTGTGAACCTCCCCGAGGGATCGTACACGATAGTGCTGACGGTGCTGGACGAGAGCGGGAACCAGAACATCTCTGTTGTCTATGTCACGGTGCTGGACACGACAGCACCCGTCATCGACAATCCAAGTGACGTACAGTTCGAGCTCGGTACGACGGGGAACACCGTCGTCTGGACAGGAACGGACAATCACCCCGAGAACTACTCCATCTACGTCGACGACGTCCTCGTCGAGAGTGGGTCATGGAGCAGCACGGTCGAGTTTACCGTGAACATGCAGCTGGGCGTGTACAACGTCACCATAGTCCTCTTCGACCGCGCGGGGAACTCAGTCTCAGACACGGTCTTCGTGACCGTCGCCGACACCATTGCACCGCAGGTCACACCTGTCCCCTCTGAGCTGAATGTCATCCACGAGTCAAACGCCGTCCTGAACTTCACGGCGACGGATCTCGACCCGGGAACCTACACGATCTACCAGAATGGTACGGTGGTCGACTCTGGCGATTGGGTATCGGGCGAGAAGATCTCACTCTCCCTCTCGGATCTGGAACTCGGCACGTACAACATCTCGGTGGTCTTCACCGACGGCTCGGACAATGCCTCCCCGACGGTCACCGTGATTGTCACCGTCCGGGACCCCGAGATCATCTACACCGTCGTCCCAGAGATCCCGCTTACAGACACCTTGAAGGGGGGTGACCTCGATGAGTTCACAGTCACATGGAAGACAGAGAACGACACTGTGGTCACGGGTGCCACGCTCGAAGCGGTGCTCACTGCCAACGGCTCGGAGTACGTGAGGCTCACTTTCACAGACACCAACGGGGAGTTCCTCGTGCTCCTGAACTACACTGGTGTACCCGTAGGTGTGTTCATGTGGACATTCAACTTCACTAAGGCGGGGTACGAGTCGCAGGTCTTCTCGCACAAGGTCACGGTGGAGAAGCACATAGTGGACGTCAGCGTCCAGCTTCCTCCGGACCTGGCACAGGGTGAGAACTACACCATCGTCGTCCACGTGAGCTACGCTGACAAACAAGCGGGTCTGTCTCTCACCGGTGTTACCTCACTGCAGGGCGGTGTGCCCGGCGTCAACCTGTCAGTCGTCATAAGCTACATCGCCAACGACGGATCGGTCACCACACTGATCAAGACGGGTACGACAGACGACGCGGGCAACGCCATCATCGTGCTCACCGGGGAGGAGACTTTGCTGATCCAAGAACTGACGGGGATAACAGCCACGCTGCTCTCCGAGGAATTCGTCCTCCCGGACTCCTTCGAGGTCCCGGTTACCGAGCTCTCGACAGTCGTGCAGAAGGAGAACGACATCGTCGACTGGTTCGTCTTTATCCTCGAAGTGGTCTCGGAGAACATCCTGCTTTTCACCAGCATAATGGTATTCATCGCCGCGGCGATAGTCCTGCTGATCTTGACGAGAAGAAGGGCTAAGAAGAGAGCTGTCGTGATAGCTCTGAACACTAAGACCGCTGTGGATGAGATCCGTGGTCTGAACTCGATCTCAACCATCTTCATCCGATCCACCACGGGACTTCCCT
>JALWRB010000152.1 GCA_027077875.1 Candidatus Heimdallarchaeota archaeon | reverse complement strand
CCGGTGGTGCTGCCCGTCCAGCCATGTCCACAGCTGATGCCAGAGTCTCTGCTCGCTCACTCTCTCACCTCCATCGGCGGGAGTTCGTACAGTGACTCGAAAAGCCTCCTGTAGTGCGGTGATGATCTCAGGATCTCGGAGTGCTTACCCGTGGCGACGATCCTCCCTCCCTCGAAGACTATCACCTTGTCCGCCTTCGAGATGATGGACAACCGGTGGGTGATAATGATCGATGTCCGCGTCCTGATCAACTGGCTGATCGCCTGCTGGATCTGGTACTCGGTCTCGGAGTCGAGCGCCGAGCTGGCGTCGTCCATGATCAGCACCGCGGGGTTCATCAGCAGCGCCCGGGCGATAGCTATCCTCTGCTTCTGGCCACCTGACAGCGTGACCCCCCTCTCCCCGATGACAGTGTCATAGCCCTGCGGAAGGGCCCGAATGAACACGTCCGCTTTTGCCAGCCTTGCCACACTCCGGATCTCATCGTCGGTGGCGTCGCTCTTCCCGAAGGCGATATTCTCCCGGATGGTGTCGGAGAACAGGAAGATCTCCTGCTCTATGCTGGCCATACGGCTGCGAAGTGAGGCTTTGCTGTACTCCTTGATATCGATGCCATCGATGGTGATCCTTCCCTCCTGCGGGTCGTAGAGCCTGAGCAGGAGCTTGATAAAGGTGCTTTTGCCCGAGCCTGGACCGCCCACGATCGCAACGGTCTCCCCCGCTTCAATCCTTACTGAGATGTTTTCGATAGCCCACTGACGACTCTCGCTGTACCTGTAGGACACATCTGTGAACTCTATGTCCTGTCTGACCTCCTCGAACGTTGTATTGCCGTACGCGAGCGGTTGGGTCTCATCGTCGAGGACCTCCTGCAGACGGGCGGCACTGGCGAGCATCCTCATCAGCATTGTCGTGATCCACTGGATTCGCCTCCCCATGAACTGCAGGGTGGTAATAAGCCCGATGAAGATCACAAACTCGGGAAGGCTCAACTCGCCGGCAATGATGAGGAAGATCCCGAGAACTGCGGTTGTTCCAAGGGTGAAAGCCATTAGCAGCTGTGGGGGGTACATGGCGGAGAGTATACCGAATTTCCGGACGTGGGAGGCGTGTTCCTCGGACTTTCCCGAGAACTCGGCCACCATCCTGTCCTCGAAGACATAGCTCTTTACCTCTGAGATCCCGAGGAACGCCTCGTGGGTCAGTGCGCTCAGTTCCCCGAACGACCTGCGGATTGCACTGCTTTCTGGTGCAAGTTTCCCCGCATACTTCACCACGAGGTAGCCATACACGGGAAAAGACAAGAGGAGTGGGAGGGAGAGCTTCACGTTAATGTACAGGAATAGTCCCAGTGAGGTGCTGAACAGGGTTGCGACCTGTATGAGGAAGCGGACTGCTGGAGAGAGCCCGATGTTGATCGTCCGGGTGTCCCCCGTCGCCCTTGACATGACCTCCCCGATCCTCATCCCATCGTGGTAGTACAGAGGGCGTCTTTGCAGGGTCGTGAAGAGATCTGCCGTCATGTCGGTTGTCACCCTGTGTGCATGGATCTCGTTCAGTGTCGCCACTGTGTAGAAGGCGATGGCCTGTACCACAACGATGACAATCATGTACACGATCCACCTCGTAACCTCGCTGCTAGGTGCCCCCTCTATCATCAGTTGGATGATCTTGGAGATGAAGAGTGTCGGGCTGGCAAAGAGTAGGATCTCGATGACCG
>JALWRB010000151.1 GCA_027077875.1 Candidatus Heimdallarchaeota archaeon | reverse complement strand
ATAACGGGGAGAGAGAAAGCAAAGTCAATTTCGAGAGCTAAGCTGAGAGTGATGAAAAACGGTGGTAGAGATATCAGAGAGTAAAATATACCCATCAACCGGTACAGACGAAGTGTATTTACTAAATTTCCTGTATCCTTTTGATCGGGGTAGAGCTGGTCTGAAGCACTCATCAAGCGTCTGATGCTGATCGACGATAAAAACATTATCAGTCGATGATTTGACAACCGAGAAAATGCTTATAGGTCATATCCTGTACTAGAACCCTCCTCAGGATCCACGGTACTGTTCGGCATTTGATGTTCCCCCTGTCCCATAGGAGCTCCCTATCCTGTGAAGGACTCCTGCTAGAACATAGGAGCTAGGCAAGATTGCATGGGTAAATACTGAAGACTGTGACGTATCAGTCACATTGATGGAATACGGTCTACCTCATTCGATTTACTCATGGGAGAACCAAAAGCATTATGAATCACTCCGATCAGCACTCTGGTGGGAGATTTCTTCTCAATCCTTACAACCTATGAATGGATTATGTTTCAATGGCAAGAGGTTGACTTGACAACGCTGTAGCTACCCTCTGTAACTTCACTTCTATGACTTCACGTTTGTGACTTCACCTCTGTGACTACACTTCTGCATCTCTCAAACGGACAAGCTCGTTCTCAAGAACCGCAATATATCTATGCAGTGCGGAGAAGCTCTGCGAGTCCATGTACTCAATTAAGGTAGCATTCCGTTTAAGAAGGAAGTACTCGTAGAAGTACAGGGCGGGAGACAGAATTCCAAGGATGACCGTCAATAGATCGAACGGCATTCCGTTGATCATATAGAAGAGTCCCGATAGGGTGAAGTACAGGGCCACACTGAGAGATGACTTCCCGAGAACATCCCTTGAAACGATGGAGAAGAGCATCACCAAGTGACCTACAAGATTGGCGAAGATGAGGACCATACCTAGAGTGGGAACCAGCAGGAACTCAGGTCTGTCGTAGAAGAACACACCCAACGTGGAGAGCAGCTCTCCGATAAGGGAGAAAGAGGAGAGGATGACAAACAGAAGCGAGATCCCGTTGTAAATCCGTGGTCTCACGGACCATGACGAACTGCGTGTCATCTTCTCAGAGGGGTACAGAGACTCTTGGGACATCACTGTAGTTCTGTGGTGTTAGAAAATAATAAAGATTGCTGAGGTAGTTGAGGTAATGGCCCCATCCCCGGGTATACCAATCACCATCTTATTTTAGATGTGTGAATATCACCAAGCTGTGGAACTGTTTGTCATCACCGCGATCATCTCCATCAACCTCTTCGCGGTGACGACTGTCCTCACGAAATTCCAGATCAAGGAGATTGGCGGTCCCTTCAGATTTCTGGCCATCCAGACCTCCTTCGGGCTCGTCCCAATTCTTGCAGTCGTTCTGCTCACGGGTGATACTCTTGTAAATACTGACCTCCTAATATGGGGCAATATCTGGAAATTCCTCATGAGCATCGGGTTCGCCTACCTCGGCTTCATCACTCTCATGGTTGGCTTCTCCAAGGGGAATGCATCGGTCGGAGGTGTCTTCCTCTCCTCGAGGCTCGTCGTCAACATCCCACTTGCCCTCCTCTTCCTCGGGGAGATCTATCCCGTCACCGTGTATGCCCTCATCGTCATCACTCTACTGGGTGCTCTCCTTACATCGTGGGAACAGGGGATGAACCTTCGCCAGATCCTGACTCTTCGCGCACCCGGTGTCATGTGGTACCTCATGACCATGATCTTCTGGGCACTCTCCAACTTCTACGTGACTGATCTGGGTGATGTCCTCTCCCCTGCGCAGTTCCTCGCGTACAGGCAGACCGTCTTCGTGTCTATCAGCTGGTTGCTCTACCCTGTACTCCATAATATCTTTGACGAGGAGGGCCGTCCTGTCCGCATGGGGTTCCTGAAGCTGGTAATCCCATACGTCCTCCTGACCGTGACGGCGCAGCTCCTTTTCCTCTACTCCCTCCAGCAGTCGCTCACGATCACCGAGGGAATCGGGGCTGCTGAAGGTGTGGTCACCTTCACAATGACGATGGTCACAGCACGGTTTGTCGGGAACAAGATCCTCAACGAGCCACTGCAGTCAAAGACCCTGAAAGTACGGTTCGCAGGTGTCGTCTTATCGACCGCGGGTATACTCGCTCTGACGTTAACTACGTAGCATAAGATTCTCTGAAGAGGTGGTCCACGACCATCTACCACGGATATGACGAAGGGGAGATTTGTGTCGTGAAGTGAAGAACGGAGAGTTTAAGGTGAATCGAAGACATGGGATGGGTCCGTATTCTATAGTTAGGGACGCCATGTCCATGATCCAGCCTGGAATGGACTACCTTGGATATATCTTCTATCCTGATTCAGTAATATTTATCAAAAAGTTTACGCCACACGAATCAATGAGCAAGTACACGCATGGTAGCTCAGAGCAGGATGAACTTTACCCTACGCCCTTAGACCCCAAGCATGAGGAACTCTACCCCTCACCCGTAGACCAAGGAATAAGTGTGGTAGTCGGGACCAAACCCACCGTGTATATCATCGGGACCTACATAATTCTCTTCGCCTCAGTCGTTCTCTTTTTGTTCCACATACTGTTGCTTGGGTTCGTTCTCTACGCGATAAACATAGGAATCTCATTCTCCCTCCTTGATGGTTTGGTCATCTTCATCACGTTCGGTGCAGTGGTCAGCACAATTGTCATATCGGCCCGCATGATCTTCAAGCGAGGAAATAAGAGTATGATTCATATCGTCCTTCTTTTTCAGATCAGCTCTTGGATATACTCACGTATCTACCCGTACTCACAGTACAGCAGGGACTACGTTCGACCCTTCGGGATCTCGGTCGTGCCTCTCCTGATCGTCACAGGCCTCATCTACCTTCTGTTCAGGAGATCACTACCCGTGCAGTGGTATCTGGAATCCAAGAGTGACTATGAGAAGAGAACCGTCACCCCCAGCGAATTCAGAAAGGCATTCGGGGATCTCTTGCTCGACTATGATTTAGAGATAAGCCCCGAAGAGCTAAGGGCGTACCTGCTGGACGAACTTAGGGACGATGACGAATTGGAGGAAGAACAAGAGCGATACGAAGATGATCAGTAGACCAGCTCCGGGTGTTGCGAAAATCAGTGTCGCTGATCCGAGAAGAAGAAGGCTTGCGCCGAGACCTCCGAATGACACCTTGGCGAAAGTGGGGTCAGGGTTGGAGAACATGACCAGCAGTTCGGTAATGACCGTCAGCACACCAAATAACATCATTCCATAGGCGGCATAGACCGTCAGACCGTAAGGATCACCACCGCCACCGAAGGACTGAAGTGCCATGACGATCAGCCCAAGAAAAGCGGAAAAACCAGCAATGATCAGCCCGATCAAGGCTGTGATGATGTACACAGGTGTCTTCTTGACAGGTGGGGAGAGATCTGCCATCGGGGTGGGTTCTGGAAATTCAGACATTAACCCCCATGTCAAGACCCCCTATTTTACCCTAACGGAGTTCCCACGAACCCACACACATACGGATAGGATGCGACATCGAGCAGGTGTTCAAGGGACTGACGCTTCCAAGTCATGGTCACCAGCACCTCGAAACTTCGAAAGAAGATCCAGAAGAAATTGGGAATCAATCCTGCGTTCTGCACTCCTGACAAACTCGGAGAGATCGACCTCTCCCGTGTGTATATTCCCGTACCACTTGGCTTGCAGAGCCATGTCCAGCTTGTCCAGCTGCTTGACGTACCTCGCCTCTGCACTGCTCTGATCTATGTACTCAAGGGCCAACTCCTCGTAGTCTCCACCCAGCATGGACTGGATACGCCCAACCGCCTCCCTCTCCATGACCTCCTTCTCCCTCCTGATCGCCACGTCTTCACGACCATTAATCTCCGATATGATGTCGCCGATCAACGACTCCGCGAAGTCGTGGAAGAGGGCCAGCCGGGTTGCTCGGTCCCGGTCCAGACCGGGAGGGCAGGGGAGAACAGCAGCCAGAAAGGCCACGCCAAAACTGTGGTCAGCGACACTCTCCGGGTCGGGTACACCCGAACGAACCCAGCCCGTCCGCCTGACTGCCTTGAGCTGGTAGATAAGCCCCAGGGCCTCGATTAGCTTGTCCATAGGTGAGCGATGCGAAGGTGATTATAAACCAAGTGGAACGAGGAGAAATCGCACTAAATCGCGTGGATGAATTCGAAAGATGTGGGTACAATCTATGAATGACGCAGTTTATGCAGAAGTGCGACATGAAATTATCACAGATTATGCAAAAGTAAGACATCAAATTGTCACAGTTTGTGTAAAGTTGCGACACAAAATTGTCACAGTTTGTGAAAAGGTGCGACATGAATTAAGAAGATTCACCCATGAGTGTGGCGGAGATTTATATACCCTCAATATGCTTCTACATGTGTTGTTAAACGAAGAGCTGAGGATACAGAACAAGCACTGGGTAACTCCATTTGATACCCCAAAATTTCACAGGAGGCTCTTTGATGAACTGCTCTTAAACCTCAACAACAAATTCATCCTGTCAGTTATGGGACCACGCAGGGTGGGCAAGACCACGATGCTGAAGCAGGCGATCAACCACCTTGTCAAAGATGGAACAGACCCGACCGATATTCTGTACTTCAGTCTCGACACGCACACAAAAGACCTCTTGAGTATCTACAACAAATTCATTGAAGAACTTGATAAGGAGATGTGGGGGCAGTACATTCTTATCTTCGACGAGATCCAGTATCTTGATAACTGGGCATCACAAGTCAAGCTTCTGTACGATAGCTTGGAGCACTGCAAGATCGTCATCAGCGGATCGTCCACCACAGATCTCAGGAGGGGAAAGGAGAGTCTGGCAGGGCGGGAAATTGAGATGTTCCTTCCCCCCTTGAACTTCGATGAGTACCTTTCTCTACGAGGGCTGTCTGTGGTCACTGAATCAATGAGGTGGAAGGAGTATCTAAGGTATATGAACCACCAACTCCCGGAAATGGTCGCACCATCAATTGATCCAAGGGCTTACATTTCCCTTCTCGTTGTCAAGATCATCAGTAACGACCTTGTACGTCTTCACGGGTTAAAAGATACGTCAACGGTTGACACAATATTCAGGATTATTTGCAAGTCTCCCGGGGAGGTTATAGTCGCACGGGATCTGTCAAATGAACTGGGGGTGGACGAGAGGAAAGTACGGACCTACCTGAGGTACCTCGAGCAAGCTCTACTGATCAGGAAAGTCTATAATTACTCCCGGAATGCAAGAAAAAGTGAGCACAGGCACAAGAGATACTATCCGTACTTCACTACTCTCCACTGGTATGTGCATCCTTACGAGATCGAACTCGGGAAGAAAGCAGAGACTGAGGTGGCGTTCCAGCTCGGAGCTGAGTACTTCTGGAACGACCGGGGAAGGGAAATCGACTTTATCGTGGGTGATGAGCTGGACATAGGTGTGGAAGTAAACATGAGGAACTCTGTGATGCTGAAGCATATTCGCTCACTGGTTACTAGCAGCATCGTCAAACACAAGTTTGTGGTGGTGAAACACGGGGGTAACGTCGATCCACGGGTCTCGAAGCATGCCACTGCAGTTGAACTGTCGAGGTTGCAACTTGTATATAGTGAATACACAGGATAAACACGAGGATATCACCAATCATCCTCATGAGAGTCAGAAGAAATCTTAATTGTTCAGCGGTTCTACCAACTGATGCCTGCACTCCTAATCCTCACACCGATGTGCCTTATTGAAAATATAGCCGCAGATCAAGTGTTTGGAAATGCAAGGATCGCACAGAACAGGACCAGATTACTTCCCGACAAATTAAAGTATTGGAAATAGCGTTCAATGATCATACAATACCTCTAGGTTATTTTTTTGTCGTTCGCGACGAGAATACCCCAAAAGGAGCACCCTTACGAAATTCGTAATATGGGCAAAATTCAGAATACGCAATTCACTACCGGTGCATGCTTCAACATATATTTAGGATTCGTGAATACAGGAATACTAAGCTTGTAGTTGATACGATTGTGATAATCTGATACGATCTAATCAGCTGCGTGAGGAGCGATCTTCTTGATCGCGGAGAAGGCCTGTTCAAGATCTGCTATAATGTCCTCTACGTCCTCGATACCGATTGCCAGTCTCATGTAGGTGTCGGATATGCCCGCAGCTCTCCTATCCTCCTCGTCGACGATGGAATGGGTGGTTGAGGTCGGGTGGGAGATCAGAGTCTCTACTCCACCGAGGGAGACTGCTCTTGTGATCATGTGCAGTGCGTCAACAAACTGCTTAGCGACCTCGAAGTCACCATCTAGCTCAAATCCCATCATGGAACCAAAACCCTCCTGCTGCTCTTTTGCAAGCTCGTGCTGAGGGTGGCTCTCAAGCCCAGGGTAGTAGACCTTCTTCACCATGTCGTGGTTTTCGAGGTACTTGGCGACCTCCATGGCATTCTTGTCTGCCTGTAGCACCCTGAGTTTCAGGGTCTTCAGACCACGTCCTAGGAGGTAGGCCTCGAACGGTCCCAGTATTCCACCGAGATGGACTGCCTGCATTCTGAACTCGGAGACGAGCTCGTGGGTTGCGATCAGTGCTCCCGCAATGAGGTCGGACTGTCCGTTGAGGTACTTGGTTGCGGAGTGCAGGACGATGTCAATTCCCATCTCGATCGGTCTGCACAATACCGGTGACATGAAGGTGTTGTCAATGGCTGTGAGGATACCATGCTTCTTACCTATCTCCGCAATAGGTCTGATGGGTACGAGTCTTAGCACGGGGTTGGTTGGGGTCTCAAAGTAGATGAGCTTGGTGTTCTCTTGGATTGCGTCCTCCACGTTCTGGGGATCAGACGCGTCGACGAATGTGACTTGAATGTCCATCTCGGGAAGCTTGTGGCTGAAGAGTGAGAAGGTTCCCCCATAGAGGGTCTTGTCTGCGACCACGTGTTCACCGGATTTCACCAGTGAGAGGACAAGGGTGGATACAGCGGCCATGCCACTTCCGAGGACGAGACATTCCTCTCCTCCTTCGAGGCTGGCAATTCTCATCTCGACGTCCCTCACTGTAGGGTTTGCCAGTCTTCCGTAGGTATACCCATTGG
>JALWRB010000150.1 GCA_027077875.1 Candidatus Heimdallarchaeota archaeon | reverse complement strand
GATTCGTCCTCCATCGACCACGGGGTTGACTACGTGCACTGTGCAACCCGAGTACTTTACGCCAGCTTCGATCGCCTGCCTCTGTGCATGAAGTCCCGGGAATGAGGGGAGAAGGCTAGGGTGGATGTTCACTATCGGGACAGCTACCCTCTGGATGAAGTCCTCCGACAGGATCTTCATGTATCCTGCGAGGGCGATCAGGGAAAAGTCGAGAGATTGGAGTTCGGAGAGTACATAATCCTCATGCTCTTTCCTATTCAGTCCATGGTCTTCAACCACAATTACTTTGTGCCCGAATCCTCGTGCGAGCTCTATCATCGGCGCCGTGCTTCTGTTCACCACCACTGCCTCGATCTCAATGCCCTCCGCTCGTTCCACAATTGCACGGTAGTTGCTCCCCCTTCCAGATCCAAAGACAAGAATTTTCATCGCTCTCACCTAATGCTCATACCCGAGATAGTCACGTCGTCTCCCTCTTCTACCCTTCCAATCTCATAGCTCGGATAGAACTGATTGAGGATATCTAGAGTCTTTTCAAGCTCTGTAGGCCTGATGATGACGACGTAGCCTATCCCCATGTTAAAGGTCCTGTACATCTCCCGATCGTCTATACCCTCGCTCATTCTTACGAATAGATCCGGGATCTCCCATCTCTTCAGATTGTAGTGCCACTTTCCCAGTCTCAAGAGGTTGGTAAAGCCACCTCCAGTTATATGCGCCATCCCTGTAATTTCTATTTCACTATCAAGAAGTTTCTTGATCGCCTTGACATATATTCTAGTAGGTCTAAGTAGCTCCTTTCTCGTCTTGGGATCAAGTTTAAGTTTCCGGGCAAGGGTGAGACCATTCGAGTGCACTCCTGAGGACTCTATCCCAACCATGATATCGCCTGCTTGTATGAGACTACCTGTGACCATTCTATCTGCTTTCTGTATACCCAGAGCAGTTCCCGCAATGTCGAAACCAATACGTATTCCCTTGATCACCTCTGTCATGACAGCTGTCTCCCCACCGACAAGTGGGATCTCGGACTGCACACATCCCTCGACCAACCCCTCAACAAGATCTTTGATCAACTCTTTATCCTGCCTCTCAACCGCAATGTAGTCCACAAAAGCTATGGGTATGGAGCCCGTGGTCACAAGATCATTCACATTCATCGCCACACAGTCGATCCCCACTGTTTTGTAGTTCTCGAACTCCTGTGCAAGAAGCACCTTGGTTCCAACACCGTCTGTGGCGAGGGATATGATCTCATCACCATGTCTGATTCCACCTGCGAAGTGTCCTTGGGGGAGTTCACCAGTGACGTGACTCCTGCGAATGATGGACAGAATCTCAGAAACAGTCTGCTCCTCTTCTTCCCGGTCTACCCCAACTTCAGCGTAGCTCACAGGTTCAGCGTTCTTTTTTTTTACCCCGATGATCCTCGCTGCCAAATGAGCGGCATTTGCCCCATTGTTAATGCCAACGGTTGCTACGGGAACTCCTTTGGGCATCTGCACGATGGAGAGGAGGGCGTCGAGACCGCCGAGGGCGGAGTCGACAGGGACTCCAATCACTGGCTGGTCAACCTTGGAGGCCACTACACCAGGTAGGGCAGCAGACAACCCTGCTATACAGATAAATACCTTAGTCTCCGAATTTTCTTTCAGGATACGGTCTAATTGATCTGGATTGCGATGGGCGGAGGCGACAAACTCACCGTAGGATATTGAGTACTCGTCGAGAACATCAGTTACCTTCTTGACAATTTCGTGATCCGACTTGGATCCTGCTAGTACAATTACGCTGGGTACAGGCACTGTGGTGCGGGAAGATTCGCAAATTAAGAATATTGTGGTGAGCTCAGATCTCCAGCGCACGGTTGACAGGGTTCTCCCATATCTCCCGAAGCTGGTTGAGGAGGTACTCCTTCCCGAATGTGAAGATTCGGTCCTCGGTGACCTCGGCCACAACCTCTGCGGGAATATTGGTCTCCTTCAGTCTCTCCAATGTCGTCTCAAGGATATTGATCGGGACTTGGATCAGGTAGCGGGGTGAGTTCTCTCCCCAGAGGAATTCGATGGAAGTGTCCTCTGTCTTCACCCTTAACCCTACGTCACTTCTTATTGCCCATTTAGCGAGGGTGGTGACAAGCCCTCCACGTCCCACATCTGTTGCAGCCAGATAATTCGATCCGATAAGTTCCTTGAGGAGTTTCTGCTCAAGCTCGAATTGCACACGCATCTCACCCCCTGTACCACCAAACATGCGGTGGAACTGACTACCAGCCATGAAGTCTGGTGCAACTCCAATCTGCACGATTGCTGATTCGTCAGGATGGAGGATATCTGGAATCGGTTCTCCCTCCTCCACCACCCCTACTATTCCGACGAATGGTGAAGGAAGTATCCTTCGGCGTTCCCCGTCTAGGTCAGCTTCATTGTATAAACTGACATTTCCCCCGACGACTGGGACCTCCAATTTGTGGGAGACCTCTGCGACTCCCCTTATCGCATCAACAAACTGCCTGTACGAGTCTTTCTTCTCCGGATTTCCTGCGTTGAGACTGTCCACCATACCTATGGGTAGAGCCCCCCTGCACACGACGGATCTCACAATCTGAAGTGTGGCAAGGGCACTTCCTAACAATGGATTGCGCGAGACAAGGTATGAGTTTGTGCCTGCTGCCATGGCCAAATACTTTCCGTTAGGGAGGACAATGACTCCTGCATCTCCCCCCGGAGGGATGACGGTATTTCCTTGAACGTGCTGATCGTACTGCTGAAAAACGGGTCTCTTGGATGCTATGTTTATGTCTGAGAGCATGGCAACTAGGTAGTCAGTCTCGACAACTGGTCTGTCATCCGTTTCGATCCGAAGTTCACCCTGCTCGCGAACTGGTTCTGGGAATCCATTTATTGTGAAGTCAATTGGGATGTCAGCAACCACTTCACCTCTGTACTCTGCTTGAAACTTCCTGCCTTCCGTGACCCTACCAACCACTGCCCAAGCCAACTCCTTGGACTCGATAATTCTCAAGGCCTCTTGAAGGTTATCTTCGGGGAGCACAGCTAACATCCTCTCCTGTGATTCCGAGACCAAGATTTCCCATCCCTGCATTCCCTCCTCCCTAAGAGGAACCTTGATCAGCTCTAACCTGACTCCCGTCCCTCCTTTCTCGGCCATCTCGGCAGCTGCGCAGGCAAGACCACCTCCTCCGAGATCCTGAAGTCCATGGAGAAGATCCGAATCACGTAGCTCCAGAACCGCGTCTATCAGCAGTTTCTCGGTGAGTGGATCCCCGATCTGAACTGACCCCCTTGACTCCTGCTGTGTATCGTCGAGTTCTTCCGATGCGAAGGTCACACCACCGATTCCGTCCCTTCCTGTAGATGATCCAAAGAGGAGTAGAAGGTCACCCGGTTCATTGGCAACCGACCTGATGATCTTGTCCTGCTTAGCAACCCCCACACACATGGCATTGACAAGAGGGTTCGAGGCAAACTCTTCGGCGAATTCCAGATCTCCTCCGAGGTTCGGCACACCTACACAGTTGCCATAGGACGATATGCCCAAGACCACTTGGTCAAGCAGGAGCTTTTGACGGGGGCTGTCCGGGAAACCGAATCTTAGGCAGTCAAGGACAGCGACTGGTCTGCATCCCTGGGAGACGATATCCCTGATGATGCCCCCAACCCCGGTTGCTGCGCCGTTGAACGGATCGACAGCAGATGGGTGATTGTGGCTCTCCAGTCCTATGCCAACGACATAACCATCCCCCACATCGAGAAGGCCAGCTCCCTCGCCGATACCCAATTTGACCCGTTCGCTCTCTGTCAGAAACAGGTTAAACCATCGCTTTGAGCTCTTGTAGGAGCAGTGTTCTGACCAGAGTGCATCTATCATCGCCATCTCACCCGGAGTGGGTTTTCTCCCCAACTCTTTCAGGATGACCTGTTCCTCTTCGGCCGTCGCCATCAGCCGTGTACCTCCTTGAGGAAGGCCTGAATGATCTTACGACCATCTGTCGAGCCTTGGTGTTTGAAGCAGCTTCTCTCAGGATGGGGCATCATTCCCACCATCCTCCCATCATTTGACGAGAGACCTGCAATGTTATCCATTGACCCGTTGGGATTCGCCCTAGGGGCAGCATCCCCATCTCTTGTTGAGTACTTAGCCACGATATTTTCCGGTGTACTCTCGCTCCAGAAGTTCCCCTCGAAATGTGCAATGGGGATCCTCAAGGTCGAGCCTTGGAGCTCATTGAGGTAGCTGTCGTTCTCCGTGATTGTCATATAGATCCACTTACAGACGAATCTGGTGGTGGTATTGGGAAGTAGAGCCCCCTCAATCAGATCCGCTTCAGTCAGGATCTGGAACCCGTTACAGGCTCCGAGAACTGGTCTACCACTACGACTGATATCCTTCATTATACGGGAAGCACCTGCTATTGCCCCAGCCCTCAGGACGTCTCCATAAGAAAATCCACCTGCTAACCATATACCGTCAAGATCATCGATTTGCTGGTTGTGCTCCACGACTTTTGCTTCTACCCCAAAGGACTGCAACGCTCTCACTGTCTCCCACTCGTTGTTTGTTCCCGGGAACCTGATTACTCCGATTGTTGACACAGTCTCACCTGAATCCGAGGGTGTAGGTCTCAACCATCGGATTGGTCAAGATCTCTTTGCATATCTGATTAAGCTTGTCAAGCCACTTAGGATCTGAGCTGTCCTCGACGGTGATATTGACCGTCTTCCCCAACCTCACATCCTTGATACCTCCCATGCCTGAATTCAACAGTGTGCGTTTCGTAACCTCACCTCCGGGATTAGTCACACTGTGTTTTGGCTCGATGGTAACCACGACCTCCATTCTCTGCTTTTCAGGTGAGTATCCACCAATTCCGTCTAACCTGTCCATAATCACCTTGTACCCTGCGAGGACATCTCCCAAATCCTTCCTGAACCTGTCTTTGTCAAGCTTCTCCATGGTTTGTGCGTCCCATACCCTCATGGAATCCGCTGATATCTCGTCGGCAAGCCAGATATGCCCTTCTTTATCTTCCCCAAATTCCAACTTGAAATCGACCAGTACCATCCCTCCCCTACTAAAGTAATCGGTGAACACCCTGTTGACTTGGAGAGCACGCGCCTGAACGAGTTCCAGTTTGTCCCGGGGGACAAGCCCCATCTGGACAACGACGTCCCGGTCTATGAGGGGATCGTGTAGCTTATCGTCCTTGACGAAGAACTCCACGAACGGCTGTGCTAACTCCTCTCCTTCCTTAACCCCGTATCTCCTTGAGAAGCTTCCAGCAGCGATATTCCGCACAACGACCTCTACGGGGAGTATCCTGAGATTCCGGGCTATAATTGTTGTCTCCGACTCCCTCTCGAGAAGATGGGTGGGAATGCCTGCTTCCTCCAGCACCTCCATTAGCCGGTTGGAGAGCGTAAGGTTCATCTTTCCCTTCCCGGGGATGGTATCCAGCTTGGCACCGTCACCGGCGGAGATACGGTCTGTAAAGATAATTCTGACTTTTTCATCCGAGAGCACTTCGACAGTTTTTGCCTTTCCCTCGTAGGTATTTTTAGTGGATGGACTATCGTTCATCTTTACGTCGGTATTCAAAGTTGACTATATGTATATTGTGCAAATGAACTTTCCTTCAACCACGCTGGTTCACATTTTTATCCGCCGTATGAATGCTTGAGTATGGCCAAGATCACCGAGCCCATGACCATGCTAACGGACTACCTCCTCACTATCTTCTCCTTCTTATTCACATACCTCATCCTTGCAAATGGATATGACTCAGCCCAGTTATACTGGGCGATATCGCTTGCAATCACCGGAATAGGCGCGTTCGGTGGAGGAACTAGCCACGGATTTGTGGAATATCTCTCCAAGAAGCAGAACTCCATATTATGGAAGATCTCTGTCATCTCCATTGGCTTTGCCTCTTTCTTCATGACCATCGCATCAGTCGTCTCCTCCTTGACATGGGAGTACAACTATGTCCTTTTCATCATCTTCCTTCTAACGACTCTCTTCTATTCCTACTGGATTGCTTTTGTCAAGGATGAGTTTATCTACGTAATCTTGTTCTATGTCCCTCTTATGCTGATCGTACTCATTTTGCAGATCGTCAGGATGGTGACACTGGGGCTTGGACTCTCTATCGTTCTCGGAGTGATTGTCTCTTTCATTGCCGCTGCGATCCAAGTACTCCTCAGGGGGAAGATGCCCAAGTATTTCAACCACAACGACCTCTTTCATGTGGTTCAGCTCATCGGGCTCTATCTTTTCTATGTCGGTGCAGAGTACAGTAAGGTTGTGTAGGATTCAGAACTCAAATTTCACATCACAGGGAGATCCCCTCAGTAAGGCAAGAGTCTTCATTATCCTGAGTTGAGTTATATCCGTATTTTAGAAAGTTATTGACCCGGAGCTAGAACATGAGGGAACAGCTCAAAGACTGGTCATCAAATGTCTCCACACAGGTCTTCGTGTTCTTGTAAATTTCCTCCAGTCTAGATAGTAGGAGTTGCTGAACTTTCCGTGGATTAACTGAGGTATAGACAAATTCATAGCCTTTGGGTCTTTTCGTCCTTTTGGACTTCGTGCACAGGTTAAGAGCCACGAGTTTCTGGAGAGCAACGTGAATTGTACTCTGGTTCCTTGAAGCTTCTTTGACAAGCTGTGATACCGTTCTCTCCCCATTTTGTACCAAATAGAAATAGATTTTACTCTCAAGTGAATTCAATCCGAGTAAAAAACCTAACACATCCACACAACTCGGATTCTCATTCTCTCGCAAACTATCCCAAATCACAGGTTACAACCTGTCTTTGGAAAATAAATGCTTGGATGAGGGCATATAGTTATTGGTAGTTATTGCATAACTATAGATTTTTAATATGATATACTGCTATAACTTATGGAAGATTTCAATCTACCGAGAAAGATCATTGAGGACAGTGGTCAGACATGTACAATACAGAAGGATGAGGTTATCTCCAGATCGGAGTTAATTGACGTAATAAAGGCGAATCTAATTGGCACTGACCTGAAGCATGATACCTCGACTTTGCAGTTCAAATATAACAGCTCGATTCTCCATTCTCTCATGGAATTCGGAATAGCAGAGCAATCGTGTTGTAGTACTCTGACGTTTAGCAT
>JALWRB010000149.1 GCA_027077875.1 Candidatus Heimdallarchaeota archaeon | reverse complement strand
AAGTCCTTGAGGTCGAACTGGTCGAACGGGCTGTACACGATATCCGTTGTCACGATTTTGCCAAGGGCTGGCTGTGTGAACACAAAGAAGTTCCCCGCAATAAGAGCAGCGATCCCTATCACAGAAAATGTCGTAACTACTGATCTGTCCATAATTACGTATATTTTGCTCTACAGATATAAGTTTTTTTGAAGTACTTCGACCTCACTCATTTGCCTTTATCATGTAATAATTACTGGTATACCATTGTTGAGGAAAATTCTCTCCATAGCACTGGTCTTGCTCTCTATTCAGTACGTATTGCTATTTTCCTGTGTTATCTATGCTCCTTCTCCATGATGACAGATATCGAGCAATGTAGTGGGTTCCTAGCCCCTGACTTCAAATATTTGACACAACATTTTTCAACACATGTGTCCACGTTCGATCATGAAGTACAAGGCATTTCTCCTCGTGCTCTTTCTGATCACCTCTGTTCACGCAGAGATCTTCTCCGAGAGCCTTACGGATCCAACGAACGACGTCATCTTCATCGATGAGAACGACGAGGGTATCGTGGATGTCAAGGAAGTCTCTGACCCCATCTTAGACTCTGTGGATATAGTTTCTGTGAGCTACGAGTACGACAGTGATACCCAGCAACTAACTGCCCGTGTGGAACTCGGTTCATCATTTGTCACATTTTCCGACGAGAGCTACAGGCAGGTCTTCTTCAGGGCATCGAACAGCTATGAATGCTCGATTAACACCTGCAAAGGGAACGACGTGGTCTTCACGTACAACTACATGACGAAAGGGCTTAACACCACTGTCAATTCCAAGGACACCGTTGGGAATGTCACATTGGAGGACAAGACAGTCACCTTCGAGACCACGCTCTCTGGATCTGTATCGGCTGCTGAAGAGGTCTTTACACGGACGAGGACAGCTACTTATAGTTACTACTTCGAGGTAATTGGCTACTTTCCCAATGAATCTACATTCTCGGATGACGCGGAGATTGTCGCTGACCTCTCTGGAAATGTAGAACTCGACCTTCCTTTCCCTGTATTCCCATTGATAATAGCATTGATCTCTGTTCCTGTGATCAAACGCGTGAAACGGTAATCTTCATCTTGTGGAGAACTGTGATTTGTAGAACGCGAACATCTTGTCCACTCCCTCGTCTATCTTCTGCTCATCACTGGGTGACCTAAGGACTTTCTTGAGGTATCCCTTCAGGTTCTCGGTCATCTTGTGCACTGAGTTTACACGGTCATCTACCGACGACGTGGACAGCTCAGAGATACTCCTCTTATTCTCTACCTGCCAGTCCTTAATTGACCTCCAGATGAAACCGAGTGTGGGTGCGAGTGGTATGTCGATGAACTTGACGAGGACATTACCAAGGGCTGTGACGATCTGCCTCTGCTCGGGGGCAAGAGTTAGTTTACTGAACTCCTCTTCCTCCTTCTGTAGTAGCTGCTTTTTGAACATAAATCCTATAAGATTCCAAAGCAAATAACTCTTAGTGTGGACACATTCTCTACAAAATGCTGTATACAGAAGATTTACGATACTCTAGGATGCTTCCTCATCGACTTCCTGTAGAAGTTGGCGAGCAGAGCGATCTCCACCATCATGGAGAGGAAACCCAACAATCCTGCAAGGGCAAAATTCGAGCTCAGGAGCGCGCCGAGGACTACCAGTGTGTTGATAATCAAGAAAACCAGTTGCACGAGGATGTCGGGGACGATGAACTTCCCGACGACATAATGAGTAACTGATAGTGGAAGTCTTAGTTTACTCACCTTCCGGAACTCTGGTGTGATAATGTAGAGGTTACTTTTCGTCTTCTCTACTACCCCTTCATCCACGAGCTTCTGCAAGTGCCAGTAAACAGTGCTAGGGTTGCTCATTCCCAGCTCTTTCTGCACCGCTCGTACACCCAAGGCCTCCCCATTATTCAGGAGCGAGAGGAAGACCGCAACTGTATTCTCGTTCTGAAGAATTTTCTCGGGGAGTTCCACAGCGCACCCTTACTCCAGAGTGTTATAAATTGAGGAGTTCAGACCCTGAATGAATGGGAGCTGAAGTGCAGAGGTGTAGTCATCGATATCCACGAAGTAGTACTCTGGGATATAATAACTCCAGTCAAGGTCCTCTCCGTAGAATACGTCCACATTTTTCTCCGAGATCAGTTCATCCACCCCGTTCTTCTTGACAGACGCGGGACCGATCCCGATGAATAGACCTCTCGGAAATAACTGCAACATCACTACCGTACCTTCGAACAAGATTGTGAAGGAAAAGCTTAAGCCACCCTTCTTCAGCTCATTGACCTTGTCGCCGTAGGGGTCTGGTATAGCTGACCAGTCATCACCAGGCTGGTAGTCATAGTCTTCAAGGTACGTTCCATTGCCCTCGAACATGAGGATGCTATTTGCAAGGTCTTCCCCCGATTCCGAGATGTTGAGCTCGAAATCTCTCCTTACGATAAGAGCTGTCTGGCTACTATTAGTTGCAAGGTTGCTCTCCCCTGTCAAGGTCCAATCTCCATCTCCCGACATATTGTAGATGATGTCGAATACATAGAGTCCGTCCGCAATGTGTGGGTATTCTGATGTCCCTGGGCTAATGCTCCCGTACATATATAGTATCCTTCGTGTACCCTCACGGGCCCACTGGAAAAGATCCTTTTTCTGAAGGGTCGAGAGATCCAGACCTTCGTCCTCTTTGTCAAGTCCTAGGAAGTACACACCTCCAATGGATGCGCCCACAACCAAGGTCGATAGGACAATGCCTATCATGAATGATTTAGTGATGTAAACCATATCTGACCAGTGGGGATGGCTATTAATAAAACTACATCTTAAACAGGGCTGTGGGCTCTCTGTTCAGAAATTAAACAATCTTCCAAATTGTTATAGGTCGCTGTTTAGTGAGTAAACACATGGTCTATACGATGGCTAGGGTTGTCTTAGACTGTGTGATGACACTTCTGTTGTGTATAACCGTAGCTCCTCTCCCTGTTCACCTTATATTCGATAGGTCTATATATTTTACTGCACGATTCTGGTCTGTGGCAACGGGTCTTATAACTCTTCTTGGCCAGGGATTCCTCCTTCTAGCTACTGTTATTGTCCTCCTTGAGTTCCGTAACAGTAGGGCTCCAAAGGAGTATTGGGCTTATAGATTCATGAAACGAGGATTCGATGTATCTCCTGCACTGGTCAAGGTACAGGAAGAATACAACAGGCTTCCAAGCTCACGTCGAAAGTTCCACAAGCTTAGGCAGAACTTAATGGTGAGGAAGGCAGATGTTGACTTCAAGATATATATAGTGAAGCAGGAAGGTCGTAGGGTCAGGTACGAGTACAGGGCATCCTTCCTCATGCCCGAATACATACGGGAGTACGCCCATATGAGGGTGCAACGAAAGGACGCCCACAGCAATCTCAATGGCTACAGGGGACAGTCTACCTGTATAGATGGCGAGGTCAGTGTATTCTACTCGAACGTCCTCGTGGCCAAGCACGTCTTACGTTTTAGGCACAACATCCATTACCTGAAGAAGATTGTAAACCATCATCCTATAATCGATTTTCAAGAGGAGATAAACATCGACCCCAAGCGGTCGATTGAGGAACTTGCTGATGCCTGCAACGACTTCGTCAAGTTACTTCCCTCGCTTCGGGAGGTAGCCATCGAAGTACAGAGCGAACGCAGGTACACCATCCAGGAGGTCCTCGACAACCTTATTCTAGAGTACTCCGAGCTCATCTGCATGATCTGTTTCCAGAGTGTTGCGCTCAGGGAGGCCCATATCACCAATTGCTGTAGCTCGATAGCACATCGGGATCACATTGCTATGTGGCTTCGGACACACAAGGAATGCCCTTACTGCCGGAGGAAGAATGTGATATTACTCAACCCGGTGTAAATGCCTCTTATATCTCCCTGTCTCAGGTTATTACGTGGGTATGTCTAAAGGAACCAAGTTGTCCCACAAATTCAATGATATGTCCGAGCTTTCTGGTAATCAGTGTGGAGTATTTTATCCGTGCTGATCTAGGCATCGGGTATTGAACAGAACCTTATCTAATTAGAGATTCTCACGATAAAGTGCTGTTGAGTATAGTTTAGTAGAAAAATGTTCTATTGATCAGCAGGGCATCTCAGCATTCTTTCTGGCGTAGTACCACCAGTTGAGTGCAAGACAGGTGATGTAGTAGATCGCGAAACCGAACATTGCGAAGTGGGGTACTCCTTGCTTGGTCGCAATGCCGAATATCGAGGGGATGATGAACGCACCGTACGCTGCAATTGCTGAGATCCAGCCGAGGACTGGTCCCGCTTTCTCCTTCTCGAAAATTATGGGGACCATCCTGAAGGTAGAGCCGTTCCCGATCCCCGTGGTTATGAACAGGATGAGAAAGAGGGTAAGGAATATTGGGAAGTAGACCTCGGGTGTGTCAGAGTTCTTGGCGAGGATAAGGATATATCCCACTCCTAGCGTAGATAGGATCATAACGATAGTGTCCCAGTGCGTGACTCGTGCACCACCCCATTTGTCGGACATCCAGCCCCCGATGGGTCTGACCAGTGAGCCGACAAGAGGGCCCAGCCATGCGAAGGCCGCTGGGTCTGGGGCGTTGGGGTTGGTCGCTCCACCAGGTAGGTAGCCGAAGCTGTCGAGTATGAGTTTAGGAAATGCGGCAGAGAACCCAATGAAGGAGCCGAAGGTCATGATGTAGAGGTAGGTCATCACCCAGTTGTGCTTCTCACTGAAAATTTCGAACTGCTTTTCAAGGCTGCCCTTGATTTCCTTGAGCGAGAGGTACTTCATCAGGACGAGGGTGACTATCACTGCGATCGTGACGATGATGAAGAGCTTGACGAGGTTCAGTGGGGGTTTACTGAATGCTTCACCCCAGTCAGCAAGGAGGAGGGTGACTCCTACGCCAGCCCCGAGGAAACCGAGCATCTCCAGCCAGAAGAACTTCAGGATCGATTTGGTTGTGTTTCCAACATCGTGCTGGGGGAGACTGTTCATCTTGAACCATGCAGCTAGCATGAATATCGCCGCGAGGGGGACCCAGATCAGGGCACCATTGGCGATGTAGATTGTCCCCTTCTCGGTCTGTGCGGCGGGTCCGCTAAGGGATCCGAAGAGCTGGAAGGTCATGACCAAAGGTGCGGCAAGTTGCATGATTGACACCCCCACATTGCCGAGTCCAGCGTTCAGCCCAAGAGCGGTTCCTTGCATCTTCTTGGGGAAGAAGAAGCTTATGTTGGACATCGAAGACGCGAAGGCACCACCTCCGACACCCACCATGACCGCGATGATGACGAGGGTTGTGAAGGCAACATTGGGGTCTTGGATGAATATCCCGAGTAGCAATGCTGGTGTGAGCAGGAGGAGTGAGGTCATCGTCTTCGTGACCCTCCCTCCCGATATTGCAATCATGAAGGAGTTGGGTACTCTAAGGGTCGCACCCGACAGTCCTGCCACTGCGGGGAGGGTGAACAGGAGGGCCTTGTAGTTGTCGCCCGTGGGAGAACCCATGTCTGCGAACGCGTACATTGTCGGATTTAAGTCGTGGATCTGCTGAATCTTGACTACCATGATGGAGAAGATGATCCATACTGCGAATGCGAGCAGTAGGTTGGGTATGGAAATCCAGAGATTGGTGTTGGCAATCTTCTTTCCTTCTCTTTCCCAGAATTTTTCGTTCTCCGTGTCCCAGAATTCCAAGTGTGGCTTGTCTCCTGCGGACGGTACGTCACCGGAAGTTTTTTCGTCATTACTCATAATTTATCCAACCTTCTTTCAGGGGTTGTCTAAGGGGAAATTCCGCTTCAAGTATATTAATGCGCTATATGCTAAACAAATTAAAGTTCATTAATTCTCAGAATTGCAGTAAATAGTACACTAATAAAAATCAAAATAGTGGTAGATCGGTTGTACTTAATTTCCAGTAAGGGTTGAAACGAGGGCAAAGATGTTCACGCCGATAGCAATTGCCATCTCGAGGTACAGGAACATCACTCCGTATTTGTACCATCCGTCGTGCTTGACCTCTTCTGAATTTTTGGGGTAGAGTTTATCTTGTGATTTGTCTTCACTCATATGCATCCTCTCCTAACCAGAATTCCTTCGACCCGATACCGAAGTTCTCGGGGTGCTCGTCGTACCTCATTGCGAAAATGAAGAACAGGATGAAGGGTATGAACATGAAAACTGCTGTTACCGCGTATCCGAGGTGGATGTTGTCAAAGGCACCAAAGATCAGTGGGTACACGATACCGAAGGCAGTCGAGATCCCTCCGATGAAACCGGTGGCAGTTCCAACTCTCTCCTTGAAGATGAGTGGAACTATGGCAAATGTCCCACCCGTCCCGAAGCTAACCGTTATTCCAAATATGGAAAGAACGACTACGGACCATGTGAGAAGTCCCATCATTCCGACGATTGTCAGGGCGATCATGGATACAGTGATTGCCAGAAGAGCTGTCATCAGCCAGTGGATTCTGGGGGAGTACGGTAGATTCTTGGTGATAATCGGGTACGGCATCCACTTACGACGCTGGAAGACGTCTGACATATATCCCGAGAACGGTCGGAACAGTGAGGCATTGAACGACTGCACACTGCCAAAAGTGCCCGCAGCTATCTGGATCTCGTCAAGCGTAGAGTATCCCAGATCTGCGATTTGTGTCTCGAATCCCACCTTGTAATACGTACTTAGCCACGCGTTCATGGCGATTTCGAGAGCAAAGCTCATCGCGTATGCGAGCATCAGGGTAATGGCTGCCCATCTCGTCCAGACGTATATGGTATTCTTGAAGTTCGCGGTTCTCTTGACCATCTCCTCCCTCTCCTTGTTCTTCGCGGACACACCTCTGACGAGGTACAAGACTGCAATTGCTAGGGAGATGATCCCTAGGTGCAGGAAGGCTGCTTGGTAGTTGAGGTGGTAAATCCTCGGGAGGAGCAATGCTCCAACCCCTGCACCTGCATTCCCCGTTCCGGCATACAGACCCTCTGCAGTACCGATCTCGTCCTCCTCGAACCACTGTGCAACATGCTGGATTCCAACGACGAATGATACTCCTGCTGTTGCAACTATCACCCTGTAGATGAAGAGTTCTTGATATGATGAAGCGAAGGATGAGAGTATGCTGAAGATACCGCTGTAGGTGAGGATGATGATGAAGACGTTCTTTGCTCCGATCTTGTCGGATGCCCATCCCGCGATGATCCTACCGACCGGTGCCAGCCAAATGGCGGAACTGGCAAGAAGCGCAAGGTCGCCCTTGGACAGGTCATAGGTCTTGGCGATTGCAGGCGCAAAAGCAGCTGTAGCGAACCACATGAGGAAGCTCCAGAAGAATGCGAGTGCTGCCAATACTAGCTGTTCAACTTTGTGAGTCATTGTTGTTTCTATACTTTTTATCTTATTATTATAGATTTTGGTTACTATGTCGAACTTTGGTGTAATTATGAAACTTATTTCTACAAAACCTAATTCTATATTGAACTAATTCCTCTTTTTTTACCAATTCCATGTATGCGTCAGGAAATGACCTTATTGCGATGATATATGTTGAAAATATAGTGGGTGTGTACCAATGATTACGTATCTAAAAGCAAGTAAAAATTGATCACTCTGAGAGAGCAGGGTTGTGGTTCCAGACCACCACCTGCATCTTCCTCCACGCGTACTTGAATGGGTAAGCGATGAGATGACCGAGTCTGGAGAAAGGAACCAGTGCGATCAGAAGCATACCGTTAATGAAGTGCAGGGCATACCACGGATTGCTGTTACCAAGGGATGCGACAGCTTGGTAGTCTGGTGCTCCGATCACGAGTGACTGGATCCATGGAACCATCGTCGAGATGAACCATGCAGAACCAATTGCCTCGGAGCTTATGGCCACATACAGACCAAGGGAGATCTGCAGTGTGAGCAACCCGAGCACAAGCCAGTCGATACCGGTGGTAACTGCCATGAGTCTTCTGCTGTTCAGCCTGCGGTAGATCAGCATCACCATCCCGATGAGTGAGATGACTGAGAGGACGTACCCTGCATATTCCCAGTAGGTACGGTTCTCATTGGTGACGACCATGTTGAAGACGTCGGGAAGTAGTATCCCGAAGGCGTGCATGGACAGGATCGCGATGATCGAGTAGTGCCAGAAGTAGCTTCCGACGAGCAGGGTGTTCTTCTCACCCAGGAATTGTGACGAGTGGCTCGTGATAGAGTACTTATCGTAGCCAGCCCGGTAAAACCAACCGACAGTAGCCATGATAATGGCTATGTAGGGGAATACAACGTAGAGTAGTAGGTCAAATGCCATTATGCTTCCTCCTTCAGTTTTTTGTCCCCCTTTATCCAACGATCGATGTTGTTCTCGGCTGGAGAATCGTTCACTGGTAGGTTCAGTATACCTGCTTCGGGGACATCTGTGGATTTCTGCAGGTAGTACAGTAGTGATCTCAGGAGATCGTAGTAGGCCAGGGATGATGTGACATTCCCCGGCTTGTCCTCCGGTCTCGTCTTGCTCCAGACTATTCTCTGGAGCATGGGAATAACCGCATCCTCAATCAGCTCTGAAGCCAATTCCGAGTCAGGGTGCTCAGCGATGAACTTAAGCAACACTCCGATGTGGTCGTGAAGCTCGCCCTGCGGCTCGAACCCATACGTCTTGTACCGGCTGGAGAGACCAACGAGGAACATGCTCCTCAGGTAGCTCTCTCCGAACAGGTGGTAACCCGCGTACAGGGAGATGTGGAAGTTAAGATCGAAGAGCTCTGTGTAGATTGCTTGGAGTTCCTCGGTCTCCAACCTCTCGGCGAAACCGAGGAAGGAGCTGAAGACTCCCCTGTAGGGAGCCTCGAGGTTCTCGTAGCATGTGCGCATCGCCCTGTGGTACCCCTCCTGAGGGTAGAGCAAGAGCTCGCTGTAGCTCCCGAGGACAACTGATTTCTTCGATCTCTGGGTTGTGGTGCTTATCGACATTCTACCACCGTCTCTTGGGCTTGATCTTCCGGCCGAAGCCACCCTCATTCTTTCGTGTGAATGGTGACTCAAGATCCTCGATCGCCATCTCCCTCGCTAGTGGGGGAATGACGAACCTCTCTTCCATGGTCGGCAAGCTGGTAAGCTGGTAGATCGCCTCGATCTCTTCAGGATTGGTGTCTCCCAGTTTCATGGCCTCTTCCACCTCGTCCTCGGGGATGTCGTGGATCTCCTCGGCCCTCTTGAAGATCCTCACTGCCATCAGCTTCCTGTAGACCTTGGTGATCTCGTCCTCGTTGCCTGCTGAGAAGAGCGACGCCATGTACTTAATGGGGATCCTTGCCTTGTCCAACTGGCTCATCTGGGGGATGTCGGAGTCGTCGTCCATCACCTGGTCGTATATCCCGTCCTTCCTCTTCCCGATCACTGGCAGGAGTGGTGGGACGTAGAAGAGCATGGGCAGTGTCCTGAACTCGGGGTGCAGGGGCAGTGCGATCTTCCACTTGATGAAGAACTTATACACGGGTGAGTTCTTGGCCGATTCGATCAGCTTGGGATCCACTCCGTTCTTCATCGCCGCCTTGACGACCTCGGGGTCGTTGGGATCCATGATCATCCCCCTCATCTGCTCGACGAGGTCAGCGTCGTCTGTGGTCGCGGTCTCCACGATCTTGTCTGCGTCGTAGAGGAGGACACCGAGGTACCTGATCCTGCCTACGCAGGAGTGGAAGCAGGCAGGTGCCTGTCCTGTCTCCAGCCTCGGATAGCAGAGAAGGCACTTCTCGGACTTTCCGGTACTCCAGTTGTAGTATACCTTCTTGTACGGGCATCCAGAGATGCACATCCTCCAGCTCTTGCACTGATCCTGGTTGATCAGGACGATACCGTCCTCACCTCTCTTGTAGATGGCAGACTGTGGGCATGCCGCGGAGCAGGTGGGGTTGGCACAGTGGTTACAGATCCTCGGGAGGTAGAAGTAGACCAACCTCTCCAACTCGTGGAGGTCGTTCTTCTCCTGCTCGCTCAGTCCTTCGAGGTTGATGTCGTTCTTGGCATAGATCTCCGATCCACTCAGATCATCATCCCACGAGGGTCCACTCTTGATGTCGATGTAATCACCGGTCACCAGCGAAATTGGACGAGCGGTGGGCTGGTTCTTCGATGGTGGTGCCGTGAAGAGGTTCTCGTAGTCGTACGTCCATGGCTCATAGTAGTCGTCCATGGTCGGGAGATGGGGGTTACCGAAGATGTTCTTCCCGAGCTGTGTGAACTTGCCATTTGCTCTGAGGATGATCTTGTCTCCGGACTTCTTCCATCCACCTTTGTACTTCTCCTGGTCCTCCCACTTGTGGGGGTATCCAGTTCCTGGCTTGGTCTCAACATTGTTGAACCATGCGTATTCTACTCCTTTTCTATCTGTCCAGATGTTCTTGCAGGACACACTGCAGGTGTGGCATCCAATACACTTGTCCAGATGGAATGTCATTGCGACTTGTGCTCTAATATCCATACTTCTATCACTCCCACTCCAGGTTCTTGAGTTTCTTCACCAGCACGAAGGTGTCACGGTTGACACCGACTGGACCCCAGTAGTTGAAGCCGTACGACCACTGTGCGTATCCTCCGGACAGCAGCATCGGGTTCAATTTCACTCGTGTGAGGCTGTTGTGACCACCGCCCCTCTTCTTCCTCTCGTTCGAGAGGGGGACAGAGACGGTTCGTTCGGGTGAGTGGTAAATCCACGCTGTACCCACGGGTATACGGGAGCTGACGATTGCTCTCGTGACGACGACACCGTTGTCGTTGATGACCTCTACCCAGTCGTTGTCCTCAATCCCGATCTTTGCAGCGTCATCGGGATGCATCCATACGGGGTAGCATCCCCTGCTCAGGGCCTGCATCCTCAGGTTGTCTCCGTAGGTGGAGTGGATGTGCCACTTGCCGTGAGGCGTGATGTAGTTGAGGGCGACTGCGTTGCTGTCGTCGGTGTTATCTAGATCCCCGACAAGGTTCATGTCGAGCCTTGGCTTGAAGATCGGGAACTGCTCCTTGAAATCGATGTAGTTCGGATGGTCGAGGTAGAGGCTCTGCCTACCGGTGAGGGTTCTCCATGGGATGAACTTGTCGACATTGAGTGCATATCCTGTGTAGGCTCTTCCCTCATTGACGTCTCCCGACCAGAACGGCGAGGTCAGTATCCTCTTGGGCTGTGTCTTCAGATCCTCGAAGGTCATCCTAACAGACCTGTACTTCTCTGCCAGGTCGGTGAGATTGTCGAGTCCTGTCTTCTTCTCCATTGCCTCGAAAGCGCGGAATGAGAGCTCACCGTTGGACTCGGGTGCGAACCTCAGGATTGCATTAGCCGCGTCCAACGCATCCTCGAGTGAGGGGTATCTCTGGCCGTCCCACTCCACTGATCTGAAGTGCTTTGGATCGGGGGACCTCGTTGTGGGCTCATTTGCCATCTCATCGTAGATATCGTCTACGGGGAACCTTATGCCGTGGGCTCCAAGACCATTGTTTCTGACATTGGGTCCCAACGAGATGAACTTCTGGTAAAGCTTGGAGTAGTCCCTCTCCGTAACTGCAAGCTTGAAACCTGTCTTGCCTGGGATGTAGTCCACACCGTCGTCATGCTTCCAGTCCTTGATCTCCGGTTGGGTGATCTCGTCGGGACTGTCGTGTGCCAGCGGTTTGGTGACAATATCTTTGACGGGTTCAGGGAAGAACTCACTGGAGATCTCACTGATCTTCTTGGATATCTCCTTGAAGATGTCCCAGTCCGATTTTGCCTCCCATGCAGGGGGTGTGGCAGCACCGAGTGGGTGCACGAACGAGTGCATGTCGGTGGAGTTCAGGTCGTTCTTCTCGTACCACATAGCGGTTGGAAGCACGATGTCGGAGTACAGTGCGGAGGTGTCCATCCTGAAGTTGATGTCGACGACAAGGTCGAACTTCCCGATGGGTGCGTCCTCTCTCCACTTAACATCCTTGAGGTACTCTCCTGCTTCCTCGTCCTTGATCAGGTTGTCGCTAGTTCCGAGATAGTGCTTGAGGAAGAACTCGTGACCCTTGGCACTGGACATGAGGGCATTACCTCTCCAGATGAGGAAGACTCTTGGCCAGTTCTCGGGTGCGTCAGGGTCCTCGACGGAGAGGTCGATCTCACCCTTGTTGATCTTTTCTGCTATGTAGGCTTTGATACCTGCGTCATCCGTCTTGCCTGCCTCTTGGGCCTCCTTGGCCAAGTCGAGTGAGTTCTGGCTAAATTGCGGGTAGTAGGGCATCCAACCATTTCTGACAGATTTTGCTATGTGGTCTGCGGTGTGTCCCTTGGCATACTTCCTGCCCTCGGGGAGGTGGTAGTAGTCCGTGAACTCACCCTCGTACCTGAACTGGTCAGAGTTGATGTAGTGCCACAGGGGTGCCTGCTGAACCCTTGGGGGGCCACCCCAGTCCGTCGCCAGGGCGATGGAGAGCCACGGTGTCATGAGTGTCAGCTTCTCCTGCCCGACGTAGTGGTTGAGACCACCACCGTTCTTACCGACACATCCCGTGAGGATAAGTGCAGTGATTGCACTTCGGTAGATCAGGTTCTGGTGGTACCAGTGGTTGACTCCTGCACCGGTGATGACCATCGACTTGCCCTCGGTTCTCTCCGCATTGGAGGCGAACTCTCTTGCCAGCTTGATCACGGTGTCTCTTCCGATCCCGGTGAACTTCTCCTGCCATGCGGGGGAGTACGAGCTCTCATCGTTGTAATCGGTTGGGTAGTCTCCCTTCATCCCCCTGCCTACACCAAAGTGTGCGAAGAGGAGATCGAGGGAAGTGGTGACGAGCTTTTCACCATCCACGGTCTTGACCTTCCTGACGGGGACCTCTCTGACGTACTCCTTCTTCTCACCGAACTCGTAGAAGGCGACTTTAGCGGTCTCCTTGGATGTGTCGATCAGGGAGAGGAGGGGATTGAGGGGCTTGCCGTTCATGTCGTTGGGGAGAAGATTCCACTTGCCTGCGTTATCTTCACCGTACCTAAATCCGATTGTCCCTGTGGGTACTCGTAGTTCGTTGGAGTCCTCGTCGACAACGAGCAGTTTCCAGTCCCCGTTGGAGATGTCCTTGTACTCCTCCAGCTTGTTCGCCCTAAGGAACTGTCCAGGAGCATAGTTGTCTCCTTCCTTGACCAGTTCCACGAGGAATGGGCTGTCGGTGTACTTCTTGATGTAGTCAATAAAGTATGGAACCTTCTTGTCCACGTAGTACTCCTTTAGGATCACATGGTTGACTGCTGACCACAGAGCAGCATCGTGCCCTTGCTTGATGGGTATCCACCAGTCAGCAAATTTTGCAGCCATGCTGAAGTCCGGTGCGATCGTCACGAATTTTGTCCCGACATTCTTCGCTTCGGAGATGAAGTGGACGTCGGGAGTCCTTGTCATACTGAGGTTTGATCCCATCGAGACGATGTATCTCGAATTATACCAGTCCGCGCTCTCTGCGACATCGGTCTGCTCTCCCCATGTCTCGGGGAAGGCATTGGGGAGGTCACAGTACCAGTCGTAGAAGCTGAGGTTCACTCCTCCGAAGAGCTGTAAGAACCTTGATCCACCTCCGTAAGAGAGATAGCTCATTGCAGGGATGGGCGAGAAGCCGAACACCCTGTCGGGTCCGTACTTCTTAGCGGTATACAGGGAAGAGACTGCGATAATCTCGAGGACTGTATTCCAGTCTGCCCTCCTGAATCCTCCCATACCTCTCGCCTTCTGGTACTTCTTCCTAGATTTCTCGTCTTCGACGATGGAGGCCCATGCTTCCATGGGATTCTTGTGCTTCTTCTTTGCTCTCTTCCAGAGTGTGAGAAGCGACCCCCTGATGTATGGGTATTTAACCCTGAGTGGGCTGTACACGTACCACGAGGCAGAAATCCCTCTCTGGCATCCTCGGGGCTCGTAGGGTGGGAGTGTCTTGTCAAGAAGTGGGTAGTCAGTTGCCTGCAGTTCCCAGGTGATGATCCCGTCTTTCACAAAGACATTCCAGGAGCATCCTCCGGTACAGTTGACTCCGTGTGTAGATCGAACCACTTTGTCATACTGCCAACGGTTCCTGTAGAACTCTTCCCACTCCCTGCTTTTAGGGTCTAGTATATCTTTTATCCAATTGCTCATTATTCATTCCTCAGTTTAAGGTTGCGTTGCGCTTGACAACAAAGATGAACAGTCCAAACATCGCCACAACGATGAGAAGCCCGTAGATCGTCTGGGTGAGATCAATCTCCGAACCACCGCCGACGGTGACTTTCCTGTTCGCTGGAAGCTCAACAGAAGCGTCTGCGACACTCACTTCGAGGACATCGGTTCTCCCCGAATGGTAAGTCAGGGAATCGTCCGTGTCGTGGTAGGCGATGAAGAAGTTGTACGTACCTCCTTCGCTCCAGCTGTGATCTTGACCTGCAGTGTCAGACGACTTCATGGGGATGATGAACTCAACCGTAGTCTTGGACCCGTCATCCTTCCCAGCACCTAGTATGGGCATCTGGTCATCATCGATGGTTGGTGGTGTGTTACCAGTTGCGTGGTAATCACCTATCTCCAGATCGCTAGGGGCGGTCACTCCCGAGATGATCATGTCTGAACCTTTCATTCCGTTTCCACCGGTGTTCATTCCGAACCCGACCCAACCCGTGAAAGTGCCGGTGATCCCGACTGCCAGGTGCGTCCCATTGTGTGCCCAATGGACCTCAATTGCTGCAGATCCAGAAACCAGTGGTGCGTCGAAATATGTGGCATACTCATCATTACCAATATCGCCGTCAACGGTGATATTCGCGAGATCATAGCTATAGAGTGTAACATCGCTCGCCGCGGATGCATTCGCTATGGCGAATGGTGCGACCAGTAATATTACTGTCAAAACTAAAGTTTTCACAAGGTAAGATTCCCCTATATCTTTTATACTTATCGGCTCTGGAATCGAAAATTGAGTTTTTTGCAAACCAATTATACTTACTTCATTTACATATAATTCAGAAATTTCTCCTCATTTCTTTGAGTTTTGGAATATATCCGTCGTGATTCTCTATAATTTCCATCCTTCGTCCAAGTGCTAGTTAATTAGGCGAAGATTTCACAGTTGTATAATGCGCAGTGATTTGTTACTCATCGTACGACTTTGTACCCCATCAGGAGCCTGATGGCGTTTGCAACGATCAGGAGCTCCGAGCCCTCGTGTATCAATATGGTCTCGGTCAAGTTGAGGATGCCTGCAACCACTCCAATGATAGCTCCGAAAAGTACGATGATGGAAAATACGAGATTCTGGTAGATGACCTGCTTCATCTTCTTTCCGTAGTCTATGCTGTGCACAAGGTTTACTAGGTTGTCATTCATGATGGCTACGTCCGCTGTCTCCAAGGCCACATCGGTACCCGTAGTCCCTATGGCGATTCCTAGATCTGCAAGAGCAAGTGCAGGTGCATCGTTGATCCCGTCTCCTACCATCGCCAGCTTGTGCTCCTTCTGGAGCTCGGACACCCTCTGCATCTTCATCTCGGGTGTGAGTTCGGCGAAGACATGATCACGGTCAATACCTATATCATCTGCGATCTTGTAGGCTGTTTCTTTTTTGTCACCAGTGAGCATGTACACTTCTATCTTCTTCTTCCGAAGCATGGCAATTGCCTCGTGGGCCTCCTCCTTTATGCGGTCGTCAAAGGTGAAAACAGCGATGAGTTTCTCATCGTCAAAGAGAAAGGCGATTGATTTGGAACCAGAATCATCCGGACTCATTTTCAGCTTGTTTTCTACGTACTTTGCGTTCCCGATGTAGTACCTCTTATTTCTAATATTTCCCTCTACACCAAAGCCAGGGACTGATTTGAAGTCTTCTACCTCGCGTAAATCGGATCCGAGCTTCTTATGCTCGTCGAGGATAGACCGTGCGACTGGATGGTGCGCGAACTTCTCAAGTGATGCTGCAATGTCGATGACCTCCTCTCTAGACATATCTGATTCGATCTTGATGTCCTTTAGCTCAAGTGTCCCGTGGGTGAGTGTGCCCGTCTTGTCGAAGGCAATTGCATTGATCTCGCCTAGTGTCTGGATGGACACTCCACCCTTGGCGAGTATCCCCTTCTTCCCAGCACTACCTATTGCAGCTGAGACCGTGACAGGGGTTGATATGGCGAGGGCACATGGGGCTGCGGCTACCATCACGGTGATGGTCAGTCTGAACTGTACATCCATTGGTACTGCGAAGAACAATGTCGGGATCACGAACACCACGAACCCGAGGACGATGATGAACGGATTGTACCACCTTGTGAAGCGTGAGACGATCAGTTGCTCTGGTGTCTTCTTGCTCTGTGCTTCCTCTACGAGGGAAACCACCCGGGCAACGGTGCTCTCACTTAGGGACTTCTCCACTTCGATGGTAATTACTCCGTCTGATACGATGGTCCCTCCCATGACCTTGTCCTCCACTGTCTTGGTGACAGGGACAGACTCACCAGTGATTGACGCTTCATCAATCAGAGCGGTTCCCTCTACGATTCGGCCATCGACTGGGATGTTGTCACCAGGCTTGACCAAGAGCCTGTCTTCTACCTGTATCTCCTCTACCTTGATTACTTGCTCACCCCCGTTGACTAGCTTTACCGCAGTCTTGGGCACCAGATTCATGAGTGAGCGGATAGCCGTTCGTGTCCTCTTCTTGGTGTAGGCCTCAAGGGTCTCGGTCACGGAGTACAGGAAAACGATTGTCAGTGACTCCTCGAAGGCACCAAGAACCGCTGAGCCCACAATGGCAATGGTCATGATGACGTCGATATTTACGTGGTGCTTCTCGAAGATGGCCTCGATGGTCTCCTCGTAGAAGTACCATCCTCCAACTATCGATCCCAGCAGATAGATGGCAAGTGTTCCGTAAAATGGGAACTTTTGGAAAGAGATAATGATTAGCATAATAAGCGCAACTATGGAACCCGTGATCTGCTTCCACGGGATTGGAACTTTGTATTCGTCTGTCATTTTGTATTAACCTCCGTAATTTACACAGTGGTAGATGTCGTTGTAACTTGTTTTCAGAAGCTCATCTGCCTTGCTGAGTATCTCTGATATGAGTGGTGTCGTCAGCCGGTAGATCCGCTTCCTCCCCTCCTTCTCCGACCTGATGAGGTTACAGTCCCTTAGGCAGGAGAGCTGCGATGAAACAGTGGACTGAGGGATGTCCATGTCCTTGACAATCTCACCTACACTTTTAGGACCCTCCATGAGAAGGTACAATATTGATAATCTGGTGGTGTCAGCGAAGCCTCTGAACAGCTTGCTCCTCAGATTCATCATCTTGTCAGTTCGCACCTCATCGGGGGTTAAGTCGATCATCAATATATCGATATGTGTCGATATATTAGTGCTTAGCGATAGATCTCTAGAAATCGGCTAATGCCCTGAGATGTTTTTCATATCCATAACATGGAAAATCACTGTAGAGTGGGTCAGTATATTGAAATCTTAATCTTTCACAAATTTTTCCTGAATCAAAGGATAATAAAGTCAATCCTCTACCTTATTCCCTATGAGAGTAGACGCAGATAATCTGATCGTCGGAGACGGGGAGCTTATCAAGGACGGAACCGTGGTGTTCGAGGGGAGAAAGATCCTCTACGCAGGTGAGTCCGAGCACGCACCAGAGAATACGACCACACAGGTTAGCACGATTATGCCGGGCATGTGGGAGTGCCACGGGCATTACGTCGGGATAGAGAAACTGGACTTCAACCAGGAGTTCTTCACGCACCCTTACCACCAGTCTATGAGGGTGGTAGAGGACGCAAGAGTGACACTGAATGCTGGAATAACCAGTGTCCGCGAGGTAGGTGGATACGGGGTATTCCTCAGAAGAGCAATACGTGAGAGAACTATACCCGGCCCCAGGATCTATGCATCAGGTGGGATGCTGTCCACGACAGGAGGGCACGGTGATATGCACAGCCTCCCGTTCGGTGTGTGGAATTACCTCAAGGAGAATGACGATGGATGGATGTACAATACCGTAGATGGGGTGGCAGAGTGCTACAAAGGTGTCAGAAAGCAGCTGAGGTTAGGTGCGGAGGTTATTAAGTTCCATGCTTCAGGAGGAGTACTTTCTGAGCTGGATGATCCAATCAACCAGCAGTTCTCCTCAGAGGAAGCCAAGGCAATCGTGGAGGAGTCAACTCGGGCAAATGTGGCCGTCGCTGCCCACTGCCACGGGGCACCAGGGATCAGAAATGCGTTGGAGGCAGGGGTGACAAGCATTGAGCACGGGACCTACCTCGACGACGAGTTGGCGGACATGATGATCGAGAGGGGCACCATACTCGTTCCGACAAGATTCATTATCGAGGAGTCAATGAAACTCCTTGACGTCATTCCAGAGTACGCCCGACCTAAGATGGAGCAGACGGCAGGCAGGCACTGGGAAGCTCTGAAACTAGCGATTAAGAAGGGAGTTACCATAGCGATGGGGACGGACATCGCAGGAAGCAAGAACTCACCTCTGAACAGGTGGGGGGACAACGCGAAGGAGCTGGAATACTATGTCAAGGCAGGGATGAGCACAATGGAAGCCATAGTCACCGCAACAGGAAATGGACCAAAAACGCTCGGGCCCCGTGCGCCCAAATCTGGATTGCTCAAGGAGGGTTACGACGCGGACATCCTCCTACTGAAAAGCAACCCTCTAGACGATATAACGGTCTTACAGGACAGCATGAACTTTGACGTGATCCGCGGGGGGACACGCTACTGAAGGCTATATCACCTCCACAGCAGGTACCCCATTAATCGCTCTTTGGTTATCTTGTGAACCCTTCAGTCTTCAAGGAGGTCGACGAATTCCTCGTATATCCACTTAGCCCCTTCCCCAACACCTGTAAGGACCAGTTTGCTCTTGTCCCCAAATGGGAGTATTGTCCTGTAATGCAGCCCGAAATATATCGTTGCTCTGTAATATCTAATTCTGAGAATGGTCATTCCCAAGAACAAAAGAAGTATCGCCATCATGATCAGGGCTATACCAAATCCGAGTACCAGATTAAGGTAGATCTGCTCAAGTCCAAGCGGATTGATAATTCGGAGTACCAACGAAAACATGCCAAGTATGAATAGAGCCGCAGAAATAATCATCGCTAGGAAATTCGGTGCAAGTATCTCCTTCCTGTTGGAGATGGAGACGTCCTCCCTCCTGTAGACATCAACAGAATTGAAGCTGAACATATTCAAAAATGGTTGGTGGAGATTGGAATGGACAATGATCCGATCCGTGGTCACAGTCACCTCCTTCTCTCCAAACTCAATCCTCAGGCTCAGAATCGCTGGGAAAATGAGTGTTATCACGAAGAAGAAGGCGGATACATACCGGATCCGGAGGTCTGTCTCATTCATCATTGACCAAAGGAGCACAACGAGGATCAGTATCGAGGGAATAGACGAGATTATCACTCCTAATCTCGAGTGGAATGACCTCTCAAGTCTGTATGATCCTAATATTGTTTCTCCTTCCTTAGGCTTGACCTTCATAGGAACCTCGGACTCATCTTGGTATTTAATTCTGACCATCTCAGAGATGGGTGTGTTTGAGTGAGACTCACCTGTTCATAATCTCCTCGTAGATCTCGATCTGCTGTTTAGCCACTTTGTCCCATGTCTGGTTGCGAGCAAAGTTGTAATTCCGCTCAAGGATACCCGTTATATCCTCCTTCTTCAGAAATTCCTCGATACCTTTCGCTACCTTCTCCGGGTCTTTCTGGTCATCAATGATAGTAGCGTTCTCTGGTGAGAACAGATCCTTATAGGCTGGGACATCACCTACGATTGGGTAGCATTTCATGGCCATTCCTTCGAGGAGTGAGTCTGCAATATTGTCTGTTGTGGGGATGGAGATGAATGCATCCGATACTTGGTAGAACTCCACGATCTGCTCGTCAGCGACGTACTGGTCGAAGAAGAGAACCGTATTACCAAGAGCGTTCTCTTGGATGAATCCTCTTGTGTACTCCACATTTTCTGGTCGTCCATTTCCCTTGATAAGGATGAACCTTAGATTGGGATACTTTGGGGTCAAAATTCTCATCGCATCCAGAAGAGACCTGTAGTTGTAGATCGGATTCAGCGAACGGTGTGCATAAACCACTGTGTCCTCCGGGGCTATCCCGTACTTCTCTCTCAGTGAAAGTCGCCTTTCGCTGTCGAAATTAAACCTGCTCAGATCGACTCCCCAGATAAACACCCTGATTTTGTCCGTGTCGAACCGGTAGCGTTCCTGTGCGACCCTTGCAGCTACGGTCGAGGAGGATTCTACCACCATTGCTCGTCCAAAGCACCGTCTATACTCCTCAACTGTTTGCTTACTTGTCCCTGCATGGAATACGTCGCTCCCATATATCGAGACCAGATATCTCGGGAACTGGAGATACGCTGCGATCTGCCCGTAGAACTGTACGCTATGAATGTGGAGGATATCGATTTCATTCTTTTCCAGCTCTCGATCTAGTTGCCTGGCCAAGTGCCTGTGGATGACCCCCTCAAACCCTAATTTCCTGAGGACGAATCTGATACTCCTTGTCAGGATGTTCTGCGAGAACATCTCCGTGATCACAATTGTCCCAGCGGGTTGTTCTCGACGGTTTCCTCTCTCCACAGCTACTAAGACGACATCCACTCTCTGCTTGGTAAGTGCCACTTTCCACTTCTTGATGTGAATTGACGAGGGGTCTCTGAACAAAGCGACTTTCACTGAAAAGATTATGTATCCAAGGAATAAATCAGTATTCTTTTGAACTGATAAGAACATGAATTCTTTCTTGATTATAACGTCTTGAATTAGTTATATTTATGAAATTCCATTTAACCATGGTGTTTAGTGGTTAGTGTTCACACCCCTAATGAGATCCTCAAAACACGTACTAAAGTCAATCTTGGCTGTGGATCAGACATAAAGGATGGATGGATTAATATTGATATTGCAGAACTCGAAGGGGTAGATATCTCTATGAATATCGAAACTGAAAATATCCCACTTGAAGACAATAGTGTCGATTTTGTGCTTACATCACACGTCCTTGAACATATCCGTGACTTGGGCTTTGTGCTCAATGAAGTCAGTCGAATTCTAAGACCAGGTGGTAAATTCTACGTAATTGTCCCAGCATATTCCTCATCGGGTGCTTTTCAAGATCCTACACATGTCCGATTCTTTACAGACATGACATTTAGGTACATTTCTGGTGATGCCTTTGACTATTACTATGGTGATCTGAGATTCAAGTTAAAGTCGGTTAAGAAAAAACGAACTGATTATTACAAGCAAATATACAAGTACCTGAGACCAATCGTAGTATTGATCGGGAAAAAGAGGTTTGATAATTATGTGGATCATTTTCTGTTTAACATGATCTCTGAGTATCATGCGGTCTTCGAGAAGATCTGAATCTTTTACTCCTGAGAAGTTCAGAAATAATATTATATATCATATACTTGATCCTTACATGGAAGGCGAAAGTCTCACCCAGAAATATAAAAAATTCGTGGGTTTCGGTTTTTTGAGAGTATTCATCTCCCGGATGATCGCTATCCTCTCCATCGCTATAATGTACCGAATAATTGACCCGAGCGAACTTGGTACAATCTTCGCTATCAGCTCTGGTCTGGTTATTGTATCACGAATTTCAGATCTTGGGGTACCATGGGCGATGAGGCAGAGAGGACTTGCGGGCACATTCGATCCAGAACAGGTCATCCGAGCAGGTGTGTTCTTAATGATTAGGAGGAATATCCCTCTCGTGGTCATTATAGGGACTCCATTTTATATATATGCCCGTTTTGACTCCTTCCAGCTGTCAGAGCTTGTGATGCTCATTTTGTTTTTGGCTTTAAATATATTATCTGTCTTGGTCAAGACATTGGAAGATATGCGTTTAAGACCCCAAAATAGTGTTATCGTAGCCACCTTGTATTCAATAGCAACGTCCGTCACAGTTCCTCTCTTCTTCTACATCTCGCCCTCGGTTCTATCCGTCTTCGTAGCTTGGACATTTTCGGTCATTCTGTCTATCTTACCCTTCTGGAGGACAGTTCTTGAGATCATTGGGATCTTATTGAGAGGGGTCTATGAGAAAGAGATATACAACAAAGTGTTCGCATTTGGGTTTCCCCTCTTCATCTTCGGTATCCCAAATGTCTTCGCAAATGAATTCGAGATTCAACTGGTGTTCAATCAACTGAATGAGGACCTTACATCAAAATTCTACGCTGCAAACCGTCTGATATCTGTTGCTACGGAGATCGTGAGGGTCGTCCTTACGGGAATATTCCCTCTGTTGGCAAGCAAGCTCAAGGAAGATCCTGCTCGTGCACGTCGGATATTTATCTCCGGCATCAGGATATATGCCGTGATTTCCCTCTCCATTACCCTTGGGATCTTCATTAACGCCTCGTGGGTAGTCCCACTCCTCTATGACGAATCGAACCGTGATGTAGTTATGACGGTTTATCTCCTGTCTTTCTCCATCCTCTTCAATAGCATGGTTCTTTTCACATACTCTTACCTCAATGCCAAGGGACTACGAAGGAAGCTTGCTTATTCATTCTGGCTTGCTTTGGGAGGTAAAGTTCTCTTCGAACTTCTTCTCCTACCGTATGGTATCAACGGAATTGCCGCTGGAGCATTCCTCGCCAACCTCGTTTTGATGATCTTCATTTACTTCATAGTTCCCGATGTCCGACGTTCCTTCCCTGTCAAGTCAAGGATGGCAATTTATCTCGTGGCATTCCCTATTGTGACACTCTCGATATACGCAGTTTTCCAGAACGTTTTGCAGGTGAATGACCTTACCACCATGTCGTTCATCTATGGTATCGTCCCCCTAAACCTCGGTTATATTCTTCTCGCCTACGTAGTCTACAGACTCGTCAGGCCGTTGGTGGATGAGGACAGGGCTTTTCTCAGAAGATTTGTGCCGAGATTTCTGCATGCAATAATTTGATCACAGGATTAATAATTAGTCTCTTGAGCTTTCAAATATGAGACAGACCCCTTTGGTATCTATTGTTGTTCCAGTGTACAATGGTGAGATGTTCCTCGCAGAGACTATCGATTCCATTCTTGCACAGAGTTATGAGAATTGGGAGCTCCTCCTGATCGACGATGGGTCAACAGACGGGAGTGCAGAGATTATAAGGGGTTATTCAGACGAACGTATTCAATATGTCAAAGGTGAGCGGAAAGGCAATCCCGCAGGTGTTCGAAATCTCGGTATTTCATTGGCCAAAGGTGAATGGATAGCTCTCTGTGACCAAGATGATCTCTGGGTTCCTTACAAATTAGAGAGACAGGTGATGTGTATTGGGGATGGTGTGGGGATGATTGTAGGTTCCAGTAATTCGATTGACGAAGATGGTAATCCCATTCCTAGGATTGTATCCAAAACCAAAACCATGATTGAGGGGTTCTTATCTAACAAGAGCTGTGTTCAGATTCCAAACTTTGTCCTCTTCCGAGAGAATTACATTATGAACTCAACCGTTCTTGTCAAACGCACAATCTTCGACAAGATCGGGATGCTTTCCGAAGACCCAGACCTAAGGGGCGTCGAGGATTATGAATTCCTGATCCGTCTCCTCTGCAACGGATATGTGATCTCGTACGTCCCTCAGATACTCGCTAGCTGGAGGCAGCACTCCTCCAATTTAACGAAGGAAATACATACAAAATCTGTGCACAGACGAAGGATTCTTCACCACCTCATGGAAGCACTTACGTGCAAAGAGTTCGGTGAAGTTCCCCGGATTTTACGTTTCCAGAGGATCTTGGAGTTGAGATTCAAGATCAGCAAGATCGAGCAGAGGCGGTCTTTCAGACATCGGTTGATTTACCTTATGAGATTTGTTCAGTGGGTTGTAAGCAAGCGGTTCCTCCGGCTATTCGGCAAATCTTACTACTGATTGACCATGTACCTCAGACTGCTCTGGAGGTCATGGGACAGCAACTCGTCCAGCACGATGCCATGCTTGCTCAGGTACTCCTCCAGCCTACGATTGCTCTGGACGTGCGCCCGGTACCTCGGCTCAGGCTCCTCACCTATGATGCGAGTCCTGATCCTTTTACCAAGGACAGTCCCAAGTGCGTCCACCATCTCACGAACGGACACGCCCCTCCCTGTCGAGACATTGAGGACTTTTGGGATGTCTTCAAGTTCAATAAGTTCACGCATGATCCTGCAGAAGTCCCGCACATCGATGAAGTCTCTTACCGAGGTCTCGTTGTAGAGTTCGATCTCAATCTCGTCCCCTGCCTTCTCCTTCACTTTGCTCACCAGCTTACCTGGTAGTAAATACTCTGAGAGTCCCTTTCCGAGAAAATTAGATGGGCGGATGATTACTGTTCTCTCATCGTACCTCGCAATCCCCTCTAGGAGGTACTTCGACAATCCATAATTGCTCGTGGGAAATCCCTCATAGTCCTCCGTTACTGGCAGGTCCTTCGCTGGGGGAAGACCGTACACACTGGCGCTGGACACCACGTAGAACCTCCTGCACACCGACTTTGACCGTGCTAGGACATTGCTGAAGGTGTATGCATTGATCCTCTCGAGGACCTCTCGATTCTTTGTCGAGTAGACCCCCACGCAGAAGAATATCTGTTCAGGCTCTGTCACCGACATGAGCTCTGCAACCTGCTGGATGTCCGTGAGGTCACACCTTATGTACTCCACGTCCATGGCTGCTTGCTCGTGGATGTCACTGGCTATCACTTCGTACCCCCCTGCAAGTAACTCACTTACGAGGTGCCGTCCAAGCATCCCATTTGATCCAAGCACGATGACTTTCCTGCCCACGAGCTCACCCTATTATAGAGTCTGCACTCTCCTCGAAGATCCCTAGGGCCTTCTCGTAGTCATTGGGACGACCGATGTCCAGCCACATCCCCTCGAAGAAATAACTGCTGATCTTCTGCTCCTCCTTGATCATCTTAAGCACGAGGTCGGGGAGGTCAAAGTAACCCTCAGGGATCTGTTTGATGATCTCACGGTTCAGGGCGTAGATGCCCATCGAGACATGGAAGTCATAAGTGGGCTTCTCAATGTAGTCCACTACGTTCCCTTCCTCTATCTTGAGCACTCCTAGGTCAATCTTCACCTCCTTCCTGTACACCGCGATGGACATGAGGCTGTCCTCTTTGATGTGGAAGTCTATGAGGTCAGCGAATGAGAGGTCGGTGAGGAGGT
>JALWRB010000148.1 GCA_027077875.1 Candidatus Heimdallarchaeota archaeon | reverse complement strand
TGACTGCTTTGTTCTCGTTTGTCTCAGCGGCCATTGCATTCCTCTTTGTTCTGGGAGTAAGGCAGATAAATAGGAATTCAGACCGGAAAGACATACTGAGAATATTCCTGCCTAAGGAGAGGTAATCATGGATATCGAGGTCGCTGTCAATAAACTGAGAATTCCCGAGAACAGGGAGAAGTCCTACTCTTTCCTACGGGAGATTCTCTACGATGGCGACCTCGTGAGCAAACTCGAAACCATCTCTCTACTCAAGGAGAACAACATCGCTCTAATGAACGATGTCCTCGCTGAGATTGTCCAGACGGACGAGAATCCCGCCGTCAGAATGGCGGCCTACTCTGCTCTCACGTGGCTCGGGAAAAGAGAGGACTTCCCTGTTCTCCTCGAGGTTCTCATCATGGAGGAGGTAGAACTGGCCAGGCTTACAATGCGTATGCATTTTGAGATTTTTATAGAAAAGCACTCGATCTCATCCCATGATCTGTTAGAATTCAACATGACTAGTTCTATCAACCTTAACGAGTACGGTAAGTGTCCTGAGTGCTCGACCATGATCAAGAATTTTCCCTGCAGGAACTGTGGGTATGGTAAATTCTGTAGTATCTGCTTCGTAACGATTAAGGATAATGACTTCAGAACATGTCTAGACTGTGGCAGTGCCTACCATCCTTACCATATTCTCTCATGGTTGCAAACTCATAGCTTCTGTCCCGTGTGCAGAAGTGATAATATTGCCAAGTTGGTAGAAGAGTAATTATTAAGTAATGTACACTCCTCAAATTGTGAAAGTTGATCTTCACCTCCACTCTAAATACTCGTGGGATAGTAAGACTCAGATCGAGTCCTATGTACAGCGGGCTGAAGAGGAGAATTTTGGGGCAATAGCGATAGCTGATCACAATGATTGCAGAAGTCACGCTCACATCGAACGGATTCAGGGTGAGACCGAGATCCTTCTAATTCCTGCTCAGGAGGTATCAACGAAGGACGGACATCTTCTGGTCTATGGCTGGATAGACTCACTGACCACGGGTATTCCTATGCGGGAGACGGTTCTGGAGGCCAAGGACGCGGGGGCCCTCCTGACCATCGCTGCCCATCCCTACGATCTCCTGCGCAAGGGGAAAGGTAACCGGGTTCTGGAGACAGGAATCGATGGTATCGAGGTATTGAATGCTTCCATGCTTATTGGATATTTCAACTGGCTTGGCAAGAGGGCGGTAGAACGGACCAGCCTGTTCGGTGTAGGGAACTCGGACTCTCACCGGTGCAGTGAGTTCGGAATGGCGTACACCGAGATCAAAGCAGCTACGAGTATAGAGGATGTCCTTCTCAATCTCCGAGATGGTGTTCCCAGAGGTAGACGGCTAGGTGTGATGAGGAAAAGTAAGAGGTTCCTGCAGAGGAAGTTCGGTCGAATACCTGAGGATTAGACGGTGGCTGTTTTTGCAGCAGAGAGCTGATGTGCCCAAAGCTCATCCTTGAGGAGATCTCTGATAGCCACTCGGATGGCCTCACTTCTTGTCGGGTATTTCTGCATTCTAACAAGCTCGTCGAGCCCGTAGAGAAATTCATTTGGGAGGTGTACTGTTACCAATTTCATGTATTACTACTCCAGTAACTTCTACTGTCTTTATTCTTTTAAATCTTGGGGGAATACCTAGGTAATATCTCCGAATTATAGCTGCTGTTTTGTCATCTGTGCAAGTTGGGCTGTGATCTCGTCTTGGTCGTTCGAGAGCTCTTCTAGTGTGTTTCTAATCTTCTCTTTTTGTACTGAATCTGCAGTGGAGGCTGCAGCTCCAAGACACTTTATTGAGCTCAGTTTCACCGCACCTGTCTGGTTGTGCGAGAGAGCAATTAGTGTCTGTATTGTGACATCCAGATTGTCGGAGTTGAACGCATTTTGGTTCTTCAACCATCCCTCGGGATCCGAACCAAAGAGTGCTTCTTGCACAAATCCTGCCGACCATGGAGCCGTCGCCATCAGCGTTACGTCCTCTTCCACCTCGTCAGCAAAATACTCCGGTACTTCTTCCTGCTCGGGAGCTTCCGTATAGCTCAGGTCTTCGGTGTGTACTGCGACCTCACCAATGCTTTGTATCGATCCAGATTCCTTCTGTTCCTTGATGAACTCATCGAGCCAAGCCTCTCTTACTCCGGAATCTATCTCCTCGGTATCACCAATCTGCCTCACTGCATCAACAACTACTCTTCTGTTTGTATGACAATCGCGGCAGACGAATCGTATCAGGACAATTCCATCCTGCTCTTTTGATTGGAGAAAATTAACCTCTTCTTCTGCTCCGCAGATCTCACAGAACCTAAACTCCATTGATGTATCTAGCGGTCTCCAAAACTCGTCGGACATGTGTGATTCTACCTTATGATTCTTAGGTGAAAAAGCTTACACCTGTCGATGGAAACATTCTACAAGTTGATCAGAGAATCTGACGAAAACAACAGGACTAGTAGAGCGATGTATACAGCGCTGATTGCGATGCGCACCAATGTGACGATGCCTACCGATTTGAAGAATTCACCCCATCCGACCTTGTGACCCGTCTCCTTGTACAGAATGCCAAGTCCAAGGACTCCAGGTGGTGCTCCTATGGGTGTCAGTCCTCCTCCAAGGTTTGTCCCGACGATAAGTGCCCATACCATACCTCCGATGTGGAGCTCGGGATTGGTCTCAGCTATCTTTTCCAGAATTGGTGTGAGTGCCACTGCCAGAACAACGTTGTCTAATATCCCCGAGAATAGTGAACTGAAGATCAGGATCGCCAAGGCCGAAAGTATAGAGTTACCCTGAAGCCAGTTGTTCAGGACAAAGACGATAGCCTCAGTGATCAGATCCAGAAGTCCGACCAGTTCCAGACCCTTGATCAGGACAAAGAGTGAGGTGAAGAAAGCAAGAAGGGTCCAGTCCACCTTGGGCAGGATTTTCTCGAAGTTGTATCCAGAGGTATATACCATGAGAATACCTCCTCCAACAGCGATGACGCTTATGTCCATTCCAACCGTATCGGAGAGCAGAAGGAACAGCATGGTGACCGCGAAGACCAATCCTGTGAGCTTGAATTTGTCTTTGTCTTTCACGACATTCCACTCGTTGTATCCCGCGATCTGTATCCTCTTCTCCTCCAACTCTTCCTCACTGACTTCAGGGATAGGAACCATCCTGATCATCATGATCAGACTGACTGCGAGGAGGATGAGGGCAAGGGGCCCGGCGATAGCAATGAACATCACAAATCCTATTTTAAACGGTGTGGCAATAATTAGGTTGGTGATCGCTGATATGACTGTCGTCAAACCACCCGTGTTGGTGACAACAATCTCCATGAGGATGTACGGCTTAGGATTATAGCCCAACTCCTGTGTTGCAACGATGGTCAATGCACCCACAACAAGTATCGCAGGGATGGTGTTGACGATTGCACTCAGGAGAAAGGTTAAGATCCCTAGTACATAGTAAAGCTTCTTCGGATCCCCCCGAGTGAACTTCAGGAGAAAGACCGATATGAACTGGAATATTCCGACCTCGGAAGCGACTGCCACGATTAGGAGATTTCCAAACAGGACCGCAAGGATTAGGTAGTCCCCCGCTAATTCCTCTGTGATGAACTCCTGTTGGTCGAAGACTCCGAGCTGCGCTCCTGCAACCATGGTGGCAAGAGCCCCAAGTGCTCCCGCCATATTCTTGTCGAAGCTCTTTTTCACAATAAGGACATAGGTGACCACGAAGATTGCAAGCATTGTAAAGAGGTGAAGGTAATTAATTTCAGACACTTTTCTCCCTCCTTAGTACGTAATGAACACGGTGATATTTGACTGGACAGCTACGAGCACCACATCCAACATCTCTTGGTCGAACTGGTTATCGCTTGTGACCTTTGGTGAGATGAACACTAGATCTGTATCCATTTCATCGAAAATACTCGGAAGATCGCTCTCGATCTCTCCAAATTTGACAATCACCTCAGGTCGTTTTCCACCTATTTTGACATTTCCCACGACTTCCTTCATACGTTTGACGAGCAGGTGTCTAAGATCCTCATTCGAGTTTGTCTCAGAGACGAGCGAAGCCATATTTACCTTCTTCTGATCCATTAAGATGACGTACTCGATGTTGACATTCTCGATGTTGGGGAGGACTGAAACCGCTGCATGTCCACCTCTCATTACCGTCGGGAGATCCTGTCCTCCGAGAAGGAAGAAGACCGCTTTTTTGACTTGTGAGATCCCCTTCTTTCCTCGCATTAGTACCCACGAGCCATTTGGCTTCTTCCTCAGGATCTGTAAGGTCACGTAGTTGAATCCTTCCTCTGAAATGGAGTCACGGCTCCTCAGGAGTGGAGGTTTGAAGTAGATTATTTGTGGTTTGTAGTCTTTTAGGATTTCAGCGACTGTGTTGGAGATATTTCTCTCCCGGTCGACATCCGCTAGGAGGTAGTCCGTTAGGGCAGTTGCATCTGAGCTGGTAAGTTCACTCTCGGGGGTTGAGATCTGTCTCAAATCCCTGAGGGCGTAGAGCAATTCCTTCACTGTGCTGTCCAGTACTATTGTCACGTCCGACTCCTTAAGCTCCTTGATGTGTGCCGAGTGGGCACGGATAGCGTTGACAAGTTCTTGGGGTGACTCCTTGAACTCGTCAATGGAGTACTGTTTCTTGAGAAGAGTCTCTATGTTGTACAGGAATATCTTGAGAATATCCGACCCATATCGCTCTGCCATCTCTTCCCCAAACTTGAACCGGTTCTCGTAGTCATCGAAGTCATCCGTGATCACACAGATCCTCTTGATTAACCTTCTGTGCTCTCCCATCTCGATCTGATCTGATTTCGCTTCCTCAATTGAGTCCTTTAGTGCCTGAAAAAAATTATCATCGACCATTGTGTCCAAGTTAAATTCGTGTCAACCTGCTTATAAAATATTCTATTGGCTTTTTTCTTACAAGTTTAACGTGTGCTTCTCACAATAGTGAGCACGTCTTCATCTGCCAACTTGTGGTTGATGTGTACCTTTTGTCCATCGTGCTTGATGCTCTTGCCCCAAACCCTAGCGTATTTGAACTCCTTTCGGAACGATCCGTGTAGCTTATCACAGACGTCACCGATACTAACTCCGTTCCTCACAATCAGCGGTTCATCCCAGTCGGTTTCCCCACCGTGGGGCTTGAGGTAGATCCGGATAAGATCCAATTTCTCCATGATTAGATCCTTGAGCTCCTCCATGTTGTATCCCGTACCTGCAGAGATCTCCAGCTCGATTTCAGGGATCTCTTCCTTGACCTTCTCCCGAAGTCCTGGGGGTGCGAGGTCGACTTTGTTGACGATAACTAAGGATTTGAGATACACCCTATTCCCCTCGACGACATCGATGAGTTGATCTGCGTCTATGTCTGAGCGAATTGTGATATCTGCATTGATGATCCTGTACTCGGTAAGTATGGCCTTGATGGTCTTCTCATCGATCTTCGTGAGGTTGTAGAGTGATGAGACTGCGATACCTCCCCTATTGGTCTTCTTGAGGATGACATCTGGCTTCTCCTGATCCAGACGGATTCCAAAATGGTAGAGTTCGTGAAGGATCATCTCATATTGGTTTCGCGCATCGAAGACATCAAGGACGATAAGAATGAGATCAGCACTACGCGCTACCCCGAGCACCTGCTTTCCCCTCCCCTTTCCTTTCGAAGCACCTGAGATAATACCCGGAAGATCAATGACCTGAATCTGAGCTCCGTTATGATCGAGAATTCCCGGAATGGCTTCGAGGGTAGTGAAGGCGTAGTGGCCAACTTCAGACTCACGATTGGTTAACCGATTGAGTAGTGTTGACTTCCCCACCGAGGGAAGACCAATTAGGGCAGCGGTACTGTCCCCGCTCTTCTTGACGTCGTATCCATCTCCCCCACCTTTGCCCCCACTCATGATACGTTCCTGCTGCTCCCTCTTGAGCTTGGCGAGTTTTGCCTTCAACCTTCCGATGTGAGAATTCGTCGCCTTGTTGTGCTTGGTGATCTTGAGTTCGTCCTCTATCTCCTTAATCTTCTCAGCAGTTGTCGACATCTTCTCACCTCTGTATGACCTATCTTCAATTTCAATAGATTTAAGAAAATCGGTGCATTCAAACCAGAGTTTTAATCCTCATTTATTCTCCCGTACCTGTGGACAAGAAGGAGAGAGTGCGATCACTTTACGACCAGACCTCTGCTCACTACGACGACCGGTACTGGGAAATTCAGATCCACAAGTACTCTGCTTTCGAGAAGGACTTCCTCACCAATAAAGCCCCGTTGATTGTGGATTCTGGAGGGGGTACGGGTCTCTTAGCTCGGTATCTCAACAGAGAGATCGTTGTAATTGATCTTTCAGTTGGCATGCTCAAAGTGGCTTCATCCAAGTACCCAAATGTCCACCTGATAGCAGCGGATGCAGAGAAGCTTCCATTAAGGTGTGGATCCTCAGATCTTGTCGTGTCATTCAGCATGATACAGAATCTTCCGAATCCTGAAAAGGGAATCAGTGAGATCATCAGGTGCTCTTCTCATGATGGAATAGTCACTGCTCTCTCAAAGATTATCAGTCAAGATCGACTAGTGGAGCTGATAGAAATGTTTTCTGTAGACTACGAGGTAGTGGATTTAAGCCAAGAGGATGTTGCTGTAAGATTCGCTCAGTAGTCCTCGTCTTCCTCTTCAAATTCAAAATCATCATAGTTGGGGGTCTCCATGATCTTGCGTCGCTCGAACTTATAGTTCTCGAGGATACCCATTATACCATTGATATTCTTGATGCGGGTCTGGTTCCTCAATATGACCTCATAATCATGTATCGCCCTCTCGAAATCGATCGGGTTGATTATTGCTACACTCTCCAGTACTCTGATATTGTAGCTCTCTGCGTCCATCACTGGTATCTGGAAATCTGCAAAGACCTCTAGAGCCTCTGGTGCAAACATCTTGTCTCGGACGAAGATGATCCTTGGTCTCCGTTCGACAAGTTTAATCGCAGTCTTTGGTCCTCCGCCACTCCCGTCAAGAACCAGTATGAGGTCCCCCTCGCTCACACGCTGGGCGTATATCTCGTCAATACCTGATCCCGAGAAGACTTTTAGAACCTTGAGTGGATACGCACCTTGCTGCAGACCGATCCATAACGCCTCCTGAAGGGACTTGACCTTCCGCTCAAGCTTCTT
>JALWRB010000147.1 GCA_027077875.1 Candidatus Heimdallarchaeota archaeon | reverse complement strand
CCTGAGGATTTCAAGTTCGACATCACCGTGATTGACGATGATACCCCCGGATTCTTGAAGGCCGCCGAGCTCGACATGGTCGAGTACAAGCTCTTCAGGGTGTACACCAAGACCGAGACCAACGAGGTGGACGAGACGTTCACCGAGGAGGTCAAGCTCGACCGGAGCTCACTTAAGTCCGACGACGTCTACGTGCTAGACATGAACGAGGCAATCTACGTCTGGATCGGGAAGAACGCCAACCGCGAGGAGAAGTTCTCGGGGCAGAAGCTGGCACAGAGCATCGACCAGACGCGGAACTACCTGCCGTTGACCTACACCATCTACGAGGGTGACAACGACAAGAGCGAGAAGAGCTTCTACGAGCTACTTGAGAAGGCGAAGAACTCCGGACCCGTGCTCTCCGTCGAGGATCAGAGGGAGGCGAAGTACAAGGTAGCAGAGTATGCTGGAAAGGTGCAGGAATCCCCCGTTACCGAGAAGAAAGAAAAGAAGAGGAAAGGTTTCTTCGCGAGATTGTTTGGCAGGAAGTAGTTCGCTGAGCGGATCAATCCTGTCCCGATCGTTTGTTGTCCTCAACCAAGGTTTGTAAATACTATCTGTCGTCTACAATTTCCCCAAGACATAACTGCGACAGTTTGTTTAGTTTGTTTGTTCTTGGGTGTGTGGTGTAGATAGCTAGACTATGTAATTCTATTTCATTTGTACGCGTAGGACTATGCTATTGCCGAAATATAGTACTTTCATTAACTGGAAAGCTATGACTTGATGCTCTTGTCCTCAATTATCTTGCCATCGGTCATGCGGATGATCCGCTCTGCACGATTTGCGACCTGTATGTCGTGGGTGACGACGATGATGGTAGTGCCCTGTTTGTGGAGTGTGTCGACGATGTCCATCACCTGATCTCCTGTTCTTCGATCGAGATCACCTGTGGGTTCGTCGCAGAAGATAATCTTTGGATAGTTCATGAACGCCCGTGCAACAGTAACTCTCTGTTGCTGACCCCCTGACAGGAGGAGTGGTCTCGTCTTCTCGAATCTCTCAAGTCCAACCAATTGCAGGAGGTGCCTTCCTCTCTCACGCCTCTTCCCCTTGACATTCTTTGTGCCGTAGTCTGCGGGGAGTGTTATATTCTCGATGTTCTGCAGAACTGGTAGTAGGTTGTACGACTGGTAGATGAAGGAGAAGGTGTCTTTCCTCATGCGGATCAGATCCCTCTCTTTTACCTCCGAGAGATTCTGTCCGTCGATGTATACGTACCCTATGTCCGGGAAGTCGAGGCCCGACAGGATGTTGAGGAGTGTGGTCTTCCCCGATCCACTGGGTCCCATAATGGCTACGTACTCGCCCTGTTTGATGCTGATATCTACTCCTCGAAGGGCGTAGACAGTGCTGTTGATCAGCGGGAAGGTCTTGAAGACATTTCGGGCGTAGATGACATATTCCCCTGCCTCATCGTCAATCCCGGTAGAAACTCCTCGTTTGTCGGTGAACTTACCTGATATAGCTGTAAAGTTTCCAATATCCTCGAAGGTCTCTACTACGAACCTCAACTTGTCCAGCCTCGCATATATCCCTGCGGATCTCTCGGTGAACTCGATAGACTTGGAGATGTCGCCATCTCCCAGTGGGAGGTCAGCAATTGTCTTGAGTGCTGCTCGCAGAGAGAGGTAGTTCTCATTGATCAGGTTCTCAAGATGGTCGAGGGTACCTATGGTCCTGTCCAGCTCTTCTGCATCAAAGAAAATCTCATGAATCAATTTACCCTCAGGGAATTCATCTTCGAAATCGTTGCGCAAGGTTCTGTACCTCTTGACCTGCTTCCGGGAAGCGATGATTGTCTCCCTGATTCCGAGTATCTTGCCCAGCACTATAGAGGCAATCTCTCCCATATACTTCCTGAATTTGGTACTGGGTGCATGGGTGATCCCCGATACCTCCTGTTCGATGTTCTCAACGAATGACGTAAGCCGTTCAGAGATTTCTTCAATGTCCTTGCAGATGAAAGGGATGTGGGAATTCCCGAAGGAGGCAAGCATTATCTCGTCACTGAGATCCGCGATACACTCGTGTCTTGCGATTATCTCAGGAATCTCAACGATCCTTTCACCGGACTTCAGCCTTTCGAGCTCACCGTCTTTGTACCAGATTATGGTAAAGCCATCTTGGAAGATCTCCTTGATCTGACTCAGGGCATTACCTATCACAGAGTCTAGTAATTCTAGACTCTCTGAGATGTCCACATTGGGGATCGAGTTCAGATCCCTGAAGCCGTTGATCGTCGAGATGAGCTCGGGGTCTCCACGCAGTCTTTTCCTTTGGTTGTTGAGTGTTCTCTGTGAGTGCACTTTGTACTCTTTGTAGAAGTTCTCCTCAATACGCTCCATGACTTCAAGAGGTATGTCCTTGAGGTTCACACTACCGATCATAAACTGATTGAGTTCCTCGACGATTGGCTCCTCCTTCCTCCTTCTGAGCGTATTCTGAAGCTTTGTCATCGCCCCTCTGATCCCTCCATGGGTCACGGTTCTGTTTCTTCTGTACTTGATCTTTCTCAGAACTCTGGAGAAACGCTTCTTGAATCTCTGGTTCTCTACTCTGTCCGGCTTGTATATCGCTGCCGCAATGAATAATTCCACTGTCATCTAGTTTTCCTCCAGTCCTGTCTCGACGATTGTCCCCTCATCGATCCTGATTATCCGGTCACAAAGTGCCCCAATCTCCTCCGAGTGTGTGACTAGCAACAGGGTCTGTCCCTGCTCTCTGTTGATCCTCCGGAACATACTCATGACCTCGTACGCAGATGCCTGATCGAGATCCCCGGTCGGCTCATCCCCCAAGATTATCGCAGGTGTGGTGATCAGACTTCGTGCGATGGCTACACGCTGCTCCTGACCTCCTGAGAGCTCGTTGGGGTAGTGCTCGATCCTGCTGCCCAACCCTAACTCCCTAAGGAGCATATCTGCCTTCCTCTTGGCCTCGTAATTCGGTATACCCTGAATGAGGAGTGGGAGGACAACATTCTGCTCGGCAGTGAGGAAGTCCAGTAGGTTGAAGTGCTGGAAGATGTAACCAATCCTGTCTCTCCGGAGATTCGTCATTTCCTCATTGCTCAGACCGTTGGTGTCTACGCCATCTATCTTGATTGTCCCCTTTGTCGCGGGTGTCAGTCCTCCTATGAGATTGAGGATCGTCGACTTACCAGATCCTGAGGGACCCATGAGGGCAACCATCTCACCCTTGTAGACTACCATATTGACGTCGTGAACTGCCACGACCTCGTTGGACTTGCCCTCGTTGTATATCTTGTGCACGTTGGTCAGTGTAAGCATTTCTTCTCTCTCCATGACAATCACCCTGTGTACCTCAATGCATCTGATGGTGGAATCCTCGAGGCTGATATCCCCGGTAGAATAGCAGCAATTATCGCAGATATAAAAGTCAAGGCTCCGTACCCGAGGATTAAGAGCCACGGGATGAGGAATGTCGCTTCTCCGTTCGAGTTGATTGTTGTCAAGGCGTACCCCATGACCGTGCCGTTAATTATACCCAGTATCAGGCCGATGAAACCGGTTACCACGAGCTCGAGCACGACGCTTGCCACTACATCCCCTCTTCTGAAACCGAGGGCTCTGAGCATACCTATCTGCCGCTTACGCTCTGCGACACTCCTTGACGCTACAACAAGCAGACCCAAGATACCTACGAGGAATCCAAGTGAGACGTATGCTTGGAGGAAGTTGAAGAACCTGTACTGGCCCTCCAAGAATCTCTCGTATATGGAGTACACTCTGAGACCATATACCCCATGGATCTTTCCCGTCTCCTTCCTGTAAGCTCCTTCTCTGGCATTTGCCCAGAATTCGACATCTAGGAGGAAATCCACCAGTCTCTGGTCATTGATCTCTTTGAGATTACTCTTTCCGATGAAGATCTCCTCGGTGTCGATCTTTCCAGAAAACATCGTCAGATTCTCTGCCCACTTCCTCGCTACAATTCCTATTGATCCCGTAGGGTGACCTCTCTCCCTGTGGGTCATATCCCGGATAATCGAGGTCAGTGGGTTAGAGGTGATGATGGAGGCAACAAGAAATTCCTGGAGACCTCCATCTGTTGTGTTTAGGTAGATACTGTCCCCTTGGACGGCTATAATGTTCAATCCTGAGCCAAACTCAAAGGAACCTATGGTCTCTGTGATTATTAGTGGTTTACCGTCGATCATTGTTCCGTTCAGCGCTGCTTCCCACGCTTTTTCGTCTTCTATATTAGCGATTGGCTCTCCTTGGACGTCCTCCATGAACTCGAATGGTGTCCCCGTCTTGTTGTCATCAAGGTCGAACCTGATCTGCCATTGTGAATGTAACGCGTCAGACCACATGAAGTCCTCGTCAACCGCCCCTAGTGCGAAACGTTCGAACTCACCAAGTCCTCCGTCCGAGGTATTATAGTATAGCGATGAGATCTTGCTCACAGTGACGGGTTTCATGTACTCGAGGTAGACTTCTCGGTCGGTCTTCCCGAATTCGTCCATCAATCTCTGGGTGAATCCGATGGATCTCTCAATGGGCTGGCTGGAGATAATGCTCACATCTGTGTTTCCAGATATCTCCTGTATCACTTCGTCAAATCCATACCTCGTGGAGTACGACCAAGATCCAATAAAGATGTTTAACGTGAGGATAGTGGCGAAGAGTGCGAAGGTAAGGGTAGACCTGACCTTCTTACTCCTCATCTGCCTAAATGCCACCATCGTCGTACCCCTGATAGGTGATTTCCGATTCCTGACCATCCAAGAGAAGGTCTTCTCACCTAGTGATGCAAGGGTGTCGAGGTTGGATGAGACGAAAAGGATAGATCCACCGATAAGGGAGAACATGACGTAGGCAACATACAGCAGTCCTCCACCATTTGAGGTCTCGATCCAGTTGAAGATAACGAAGATATTGATGTATGCCCATGACATCAACCCGATTGAGGCGATGGTTAGACCCCATTTTTTCGACTTAAAGTAAGCGAATAGCAGGCTGGGCCCTAGGAATACGAGTGCTATTGGCAAATAAATCTGCTCGGAGTCCTCAAGAACCAAGAATGCATCCTTACCTTGGACGAAGGGATTCGGGTCAAGGGTGTAGGCATAGACCAGTCCGAGAATGGTGATCAGCATCCCAAAGTAGAGGCTCTTCTTCCCAATCTTGACCGACTGTGGAGGGGTGATTCCGCGAAGAACTTGGGCCACATTGATACGGGAAGCATTGATGGCAGGTAATAGACCTGTGGTCAATGAGATAACCATGCCCCAGAAGAACGATGTGGTGATGATGTCGGTGGTGAAGACGAGGGTGATAAGGCTGGAGTCAAAGCCGAAAGACCAAGACAGAAAGAGGATCATGGCTTCTCCATAGAGGTACCCTCCACCTACTCCCAAGACAGACCCTATAAGTCCGAGGAACAGCGACTCTAGCATATTGGATACAATTATCTGTCTACGATTAGCACCGATAGCTCTCTGTATACCTGTCTCTTTCTCCCTAGCTTGCAACGCCATCGATTGGATATTTATGATGACCAATACTGCTGCAAAGGCGATGAGAGAACCGAATACATTAAGGAGCAGTGAGATATTCTCAATTGAGTCAGCTATGTTCTCGTGTATGTCATTCAGAGAATTTGAGTAGATATACAGATCACCGAAACCCCCGAGTTGCTCCTTGATTGCATCCCTTGTCTCGTTGAAGGCTACATCCCTGAGTGCATCAGTAGAGATTTTATCTTTGAAATTGATCCTGATGGTGTTGATCATGTAGTCTCCGTAGCCAATTATCGGATTCAACTGTTTTTCTACAGGATCCTGCTTTGCTCTTGCATCGAGTAAGGCACTTCTGTACATACCCTGCATCCAGTCCAAGGATGTAGCGATGAACCCGCTGAAGAGCTCCTCGCCCAGTCCTCTGTCCTCGAAGATGTCGACGATTCTCACTGAAGTATTGACCGTGATGAGCTTAGGTGTGATGCTCAGTGAGGAATTCGGGTTGGCAAACTCAACACTGAAGAAGCTGGTGCTAAATGTCAGATTCTTGCCGATGGGGTCGACATCGCCGAAGATAGTGGACACGGAGTCTCGACCGAGGTAGACCTCCCCCATTGCCAGTGAGGAGATTTCTAGTATCTTCCCCTCTGAATTGTAGAGCTTGCCGAATCCGGTCTCGTTGACAGGGATCCCTTTGACTACCTGTGATACCTCTATTGATCCCGTATCTTCATAGACAACGGTGGCGGTTGTCTCTATTCTCTCGGTCAGTGCTTCCACGTATTCCATCACACTTTCGTTCTGTCTCAATTGATATGCGAGGCTTCCCCTTGATTGATTATGCGGTGGGATCAGCGGGTTAATGGCACTCAATTCATCCTGTAACGTTTCCTGAGTGAGGAAGAAGTCCCAGAGTAAGGGATCCACTTTTGCTTCTGTTCTTCCCAGACTGTGCTCAGCCACGGTACCAAAGCTCTGACCTAGTGACTGACTTCCGACTTGGATCCCGACGAAGAGTGAGACCCCAAGGGTTATCCCAATTATAACTGCTAGGTTCTGAACAGGTCGTCTGAAGACACTTCTCCATGCCAATTTTAGAGTTATCACAATAACGGTCTTCCACTGCGGGATTATATAGTTTTCACTATCCGCAGGTTTTTCATGACATCTTCCCCCTGATTCTCAAATCAAGAGAGAATATACCTATCTCACCACGAACCTAGCTCTTCACTTAAAATGATCTCTTCCTAAGATATTTAAGGTAAAAAGGCGACCTCTAATTGGGGACTATCCGATCAACTGGTGAGTGGAAGAATGGCTTTACAAACAGAAGAGGAAATTGTTGAGGAATTTCTCAACTTCATTAAGAACTACACGGACGAGGAGGGGAATTACAAATATCTGGATGCACTCGCTGACATGATCCGGGATGGACAGAGGAGTCTTGAGATTGACTTTGCTGATCTCCATCTAATGGACAACGTCTACAACATGGATTTGAGCTCGACACTTGAGGAATTTCCTGACAGAGCCATCAGCATGGCAAGCAGGGCTGTAGAGCTTGTCGTTCGCGAGGAGGATCAGTCCTACTACGAGAACGTGAAGCTTAACAACTTTGAATTTCATGCACGCTTCTCTAACTGCCCGTTCAACATACGGATCAGGGACATCCGGAGTACTCACC
>JALWRB010000146.1 GCA_027077875.1 Candidatus Heimdallarchaeota archaeon | reverse complement strand
ACCCTTTGGTCTGACATCTACAATTCTTCAGTTGCTATCCACACTTAAAATCTGATCGATCGAATTATTTCTCCTGCAACACCCGAACCCCAGGTAACTCCTTACCGCTCAGGTAGTCCAAGGTTGCTCCACCACCAGTGGAGATGTGAATGGGTGTTTTGGGTTGTAGTTCAAGACCTCTCTTTTCCATGGTCATGTTCAGGGCGTAGAGGCTATCACCACCTCCGACAATGGTCATTGTATTGCGCTTGATAATTGCCTCAGCCACTGCCATGGTTCCTCTTGCATAGCAGTCCTTCTCAAATACTCCCATTGGGCCATTCCAGAAGATGGTATTGGCCTTCTCGACCTCTTCTGTGATCTTCTCCTCGGTCTTCGGACCGATATCCAATCCCATTGTATCCTCTGGTATCTGATCTGATGGGATCACCGCAGCTATCCCGTAGGCTATAAGGGGCTCGTTAAAGGACTTGGCTAATCTGACGTCGACTGGAAGAATTATCTTGACCCCCCTGCTCTCAGCATTGTACATCAATTTCTTTGCGGTGTCCACCATGTTCTCTTCGAGGAGGGAATTCCCAGTCTCGTACCCCTTGGCCTTGAGGAACGTGAAAGCCATCCCTCCTCCGATCACGATGGAGTTGACATATTTCATGAGATTTTCAATAACCTTTATCTTATCTGATACTTTAGCTCCTCCCATGATCGCTAGAACCGGTTTCTCAGGATCATTGGTCGCTCTCTCAAGAGCCTCAAGTTCCTTCGCCATTAGTAACCCGCTGACTGCTGGAAGGTACTCTGCCACACCAACTGTTGAGGCGTGAGCGCGGTGAGCAGTACCGAAGGCGTCATTGACAAAAATATCGCCCAGAGATGCCAGTTCCTTCGAGTACTGGGGGTCGTTCTTCTTCTCCCTTGGGTCAAATCTAGTGTTCTCTAAGAGGAGGATTTCTCCCGGTTGCAATGACGCTGCCATGGCTTTGGTCCTTTCTCCTACTGTGCTGTCCGCGAACTTCACTGTCCTCTTCAGGAGGATTGAGAGGTACTCTGCTACTGGTCTGAGGGAGAGTTCCTTTCTCACCTCACCCTTCGGTCTTCCGAGATGGGACATGAGAACAAGGCTACCGCCGTGATCCAGTACATAGTTAATGGATGGTAGGGTGCTCCTGATCCTTGTGTCGTCCTTCACTTTTCCACCTTCCAGCGGTACGTTGAAATCAACCCTCATTAGGACCTTCTTGTTTTTGACATCGACGTCCGTCAGCATCTTTTTCATATTTGCGGATTCGTCATACTGTATAATAAATCTCACGTGCATACTTCGTCTGAGTCCTAAATCCATTCTTCTATTCTCCAATACTCTTGCCTAAACAATTCTGGATGCGTATTGGTTGTGCAGTTTCGGTAAATTGAGGAATCGGAATTTAAAGTCTCAGTATTGTGTTTCCTCGGTGTTCGTGTCCAATTGTGAACGGCCAATAGCGCTCTCCGACCGAAAAATTTATTAGGAATCACTTCTATTATAAATATGGTATTATACCTTAATTACAAGAGGTGAGCACATGTTTAGCAATGCATACTATTATAGACCCACATACTCCGTTGACTCAAAGCAGATAGTTCTACAGAAACTGACTTACGGACTGGCGCTTGCCGTCCTGATTTCCGCTTTGGTGATTTACACTAATCTCAATCCCATATTCGGACTCCTGGCCTTTGTTGGTGAGGTCATCTCTATTATAGGCTACAT
>JALWRB010000145.1 GCA_027077875.1 Candidatus Heimdallarchaeota archaeon | reverse complement strand
ATATTAATACACACTTCACCAATGGGTCAATCGTGGGAATTCAGTCCTTTGTGATTGTGAACATATCCTCGGGTGTTACCGTACACTACCGGAGGTACGACTCTGAAGGGAACCCAATTCGGGTGAACGAGGACAATGACCTCCTCTTTTCTGGGGCCATGATGGCCATCCGTGGATTAATGAGCGAGATCAAAGTCGGTCTGGTGAAAGAGGTGAACACCGACGAGTACCAGATCCTCAATGGGGTCTCTGAGCGCTACATCATCTTCTGTATTGGAGATTTCGACAACAAGGTAGCGGTCACGAACTTCCTGAATAAGATAGCCGGTCTTATCGACTCGTGGATAGATGAGGGCATGACCTCCCTGCCCGACTCCACTGCCATTCTCGTCAACGCAATGCTCGATGACTACGTGACCACCACACGGGAGAAACTCATTGTCACCTCCGTCTTCCAGTACGACCGTCACTTCGGGTTCCAGCCGCTTGTGCAAGAAGGACTATCCCCTGAGATCGAGCGAAGGCTCATCGGCTATCTCACCTCACTGCCCGAGGACATCACGATTCTCACCGAGATTCTCCCGAGTGGACACCTCTTGCTGGCTTTCAGAGCCGACGATGGGATGTTCAAGAGGTTCGTCGTCATCCTTCTAGGCAAGAATTTCACCGATATAGCCACCCTCAGCGGTAAGCGGCACATCGGGTCGATCCTCGTAAAGGACTACCTCCTCCCTGCAATTGATTCAGGCAGTGAGATCACCGATGCCCTTGATTTCTTCAACAAGCAGATTGAGCAGAACCTCTCGGAGGGCTTCGACAACCTCAACTTTCTCAATGACCAAGACCTTTTCGAGAAGTACCTCCCGATCCTTAGGTCGTGTTTCGACGAGGTTCTCACTGGTAGACCAATCTCTATCATCCACACCCACGGTAAGCGCAGGGAAGCGTACAACCTCGTCTCACTGCTCTCTTTCATCACCGGAATAAAGAGCAGTAATTTCAGGAATGTCGACGAGCTCCCATCACGATTCCACATCACCGATGAGGTCTGGACCAAGGAGGAGCTCTCCCTCAAGGGTTACCTTGTGATCGATATGGAGAAGAACACCTACATCAACTCCTCGCTGTACTTCAACAGTATCTGGAAGCATGTCCCCGAGAACCTCAGTACTCTGGAGAAGGTCTTCCAACTAAGGACTGAGGTCACACAGCTCTTCGATGTGTGCAGGGGGATCATGATCCAGCGAATCTTTGGAAGCCAGACTCTCCAGCTCCTTGACAACCTACGCGATGACATAGAGCGGGACATGGTGAAGAAGGTCCTCAATTGGCTCAATCCCGACATTCTCCATGTCCCGCAGAAATTCGTGTCGGATATAATGTGGTAAGGATGAACTGGAGGGTGCTCTCCTCGTTAGGGATCAGTATCTCGGACCTTCCACCTCAGAATCCAAGGGAGATATGTGAGCTGATCCCCTCTCTTCTTAACCTCTCACAACTCCCCGAATCCATCGAACGGGCAGTAGCCTCCGGTATCCGTGTAACTCATTCCACTGTCTTCATTAGCCCCCCACCTCCAGAAGATCTTATCAGGGCAGCCTCACGAGGCGGAACCCATACTGCTGCAGCCCGTGCACTAAGTAAGCACGCAGGGCGTAGTGACTACTGGGGTGTAATCCAAGGCAACCCCAGTTCTGTGCATTCTCGGGCAATCGAGATCCTTGCGCAGATCCTCCATGACCACACTTGGTGGAACTGTTATGAGCACTTCAAACATGACTTAATCCTTGAGTACAGGGTTGCAAGTGGTCATGGTGCAAGGTGGAGGTACCCTTCGTTGGATTTCATCGGATTTGTGGAGCCATTCGTTGTGTGAAATTTTGCTCAATAACCCGAGAACTCTAATACTGTAAGTTTTAGTGTCAGAATATGGGACTACAAGTTGGAGACATGGCACCGGACTTCGAGTACTCCGGGACCAGCCTGCACAGCACCCCCGGGAAGAAGATCGTCTTTTTCTACCCAAAGGCCTTCACACCTGGTTGTACCGCGGAGGTCAAGTCAATCCAGAGCTCGTACGGAATTCTCAGGGAGCACGGATACACTCCCATCGGAGTTTCGATGGATGATGAGGCCAAGCAGGAGAAGTTCGCCCAGTCTTGCAACGTGGAATACGAGCTTGTCGCTGACAAGAAGGGGAAGATCACCAAATCGTATGGTGTGAAATTTGGATTCTCGATCCTTGCTGTAGCAAAACGAGTGACGTTCATCATCGACGAGGACAACCGGATCACTGATATCTGGGACCTAGGTCTGTCTGGGAACAAGACCCTTCTAGGGTTGAAGAGCCACGATGAGGAGCTGCTAGAAAGGTTGAAAATAAAACATTAAGGAAAACTAAGTTCCGTATCCGAGAGCATTGTTCACGTCAGTCATGACGATGGCCATGGCAAGAATGGCTACAACCATCAGGAGGACAGTGAAAATTTTAGCCCTGGTTGTGAATTCCCGGTCTCCTCTTGGGAGCTTGGGGGAGGACATGATCGATCCGTAGATGAAGAAGACGGGGCCGCCAAGCAGGAATAGGAGGATGGGATTCAAGAGTATCCCCTGGAAGAGGAGCTCTATGAACATCGCAGGAGCTATGGACAGGGCGTACACCTCCTCCTCTGTTACATTGTATCTACCAAGGATGAACCTCCAGACGAGGATTATTGACAAGAAGATAGGGAGGGAGTTCAGATAGTCGTGGACGAGTGAGGTCGCTCGACCTTGCAAACCACCCCCGAAGCTGTACACGATAAGTTCCTCGATCGCGGAGAGCACCAGAGCGGACAGGACGTAGTAGGGAGGTTCCAACCAGTAGGCCAAGGTCGCAACAGCTGTCCAGATGAGCAAGCTGAGGAAAAGGTTGTATTCCCCGCTACTGCCCCCGATGACAAGGGCTAATCCCATGGCCAGGAGATGCCAGCCTATGAATACGCTGAAAAACGTGGACTTGATTGAGGAGAGATCTCTCATGTATCCCCCTTGACCTGCGAAAATATTAGCTCTTGGGTACACTGGATAATTCCTGCTCGATCTCCCCTATAGTCTCCACGATGTCATGGTTTCCAGACTCGGGATAGGGGTAGACCGAGCTGACATTTATCTCGCAGAGCTTGTAGCCCTTGTTAACAAGGAAGTCTGCATCCCAGAGAACAGGGAGCTCTTCCCTGCGGATGACGAGCAGATTCATTAGCTCGGGTATCCATACTTCCTCCATCTGCCTTCTTAGTTCAGTGAACCTCTGCTCCGTCTTGGGGAAGTATACCCTTGGTTCCGGGTAGATCGGCTTATCGGGTTCGGGTGGCCAGACCAATGCGGTCACGTGCTGATGACCGAACCCTATCACCCTGTCCCTCGTCATGTAGACCCTAGTCATCCCCTCCGGCTCGGGGTCGATGTATGGCTGGTCGATCACGTGTGCGAACGGGAGTTTGTGCACGAACTCACTCAGACGTATCCTCTCCTCAAGACTGTCCCTCGCAGCATGGATTGTCCTAACCATCGGGTCGTCATCGGTTGAGAGAAGCTCTACCCTCCACACTCCCAGCCCTCCGTTTCCCCTGATTTGCTTCAACACCCGTGGACCTTTCCTCAGATTCTTTGGAAGTTGCTCCCAAATCTCCTTCCTATTCCTGTACAGGTGGATATCCCCACCCCAAGACATTTCCCGCGTGTAGTACAGTACCTGCTTTGTCCCCAACCTTGCGATTACCCTCGGGTGCGTACTGACAAACACCGTATCGGACACCTCCTCGAGAAGTTTGTTGAGCAGGCTCCGATCCCTCCCGTTCTGGATGGGGTTGTACCACACGAGCAATACGTCCAGCTGCTTTACCTGTTCTTCGATCTCACCCCGTCTCTCATCAGAGTAAGAGATGAGCTCTGTGCTGTGACCCGCCTCGTCAAGAGCCTTGAAGAGCAATCTCAGTCTACTACCCTCTTTGGAGTCATTTCCATGAGGTAGTAAGAGTCCGATTCTCATTGCCTACTTGTAGGGTCGTAATTCAAAAATCTAGTGAATCTATGACATATATTTGATCGAAATTTATAGACATCTGGACGAATGCATCTGGCTCAGTTGACAATTGTCAATCCGAGACTAGCCTCTGTAAGTCCGTTGCTTTTGTATAGTTTTACCCGTCAATATTCCACATATCAATATCTGACGGTAAATAATAATTCGAAATTAATTCCAATTTTATTCGAATCTTCATTTCTGAGCGATTTACTTAAATTCTCAGTTCGTGCGATAATTTCAAAATGTTTTTTTAGAACCACGCCTGTAGAAAATCATCGGATGAAATCATCAATCTCCAAAGAGAGTCTCAGAGAGGCCTATATCACAACAATTGACCTGGGGGTGAGGGAGAAGACCGAATTCAACCACTACTTCAAGATCATGAATCAGACCCTTGTGCAGATGAATGAGCTGGGAAGAAAACCTGATTTCCAGCGGCTACTTGAGTTCGCCAACGCGTTGGCAAATGAGATCCGGCTGAAGATCCTCCACTACATCTACAAGAACGGCAAGAGCTGTTTCTGCGAGCTGGAGAACCTCTTCGGGGTCAAGAAGAGTACCCTGAATTACCACGTCAAGATGATGGTCAGAGCAGGGCTCCTCAAGAGCTCCAAGTCTGGGAAGCTCGTCATCCTCGAATTAAGTGACGAGTTCCCCACTCTCATCCCCTCCGTCTTCATGCCCTCCTTCGAAGGAATGAATTGATTCCTATAACAGATTCAGCCCTGATCTCCTGACTCTGTTCTCGGAGATCCGCAGGACAAAGATTGAAGTAACCAAGAATAATGCGGAGCAGAGCACGAGCAATATCCACTCGGTTAACACTGGGAGGATGGGTGTCCATGAGCTGTTGAATGAGTAGTACCTGACGAGATCATAGGCATAGCTGAACGGGAGGAGGTACGATATCCATCGCAGGAATCCGGGCATAGTCTGCACGGGGATGAACGCTCCCCCAAGGAACTGGAACAGGATCTGGAATATGCCTACAATATTCTGAACCTGCTTGAAATGGAGAGCGACCATGCTGAGAACAATTCCCAAGGAGGTCACCATGATGAAGAATGTGACTAGAGCTAGAAGCAGCATGGGGTTCACAGAGGTGAGCAACAACAGCAGTCCAAGCATGGGGAGGAAGAAGATCTGCCTCACAAGGAGATCCGAGATAATCCCACCGACGTAGTACGCGTATCTCGACGCTGGAGTACTGTAGATATATTCCAGTGTCCCGTTGTAGAGGTCCCGATTTATCCTGTTTAGAGGAGTGAACAGAGCGGAACTCTGGAAGATCATGACCATGATCCCTGACAGAAAGAACAGGAAGAGAGCATTTGGAGGTGGGTTCCCGTTAAAAAGGAGGTCCGTCCGGAAGTCCAGCGCCAAGGAGAGGACGAAGAAGGAGGCCACGAGCAGTGTGACCTCGATAAGACCTGCGATGAAATTCGCCCTGTACCTGAAGCTTATCCTTATGTCCTTCCTCACCGTGTCGACCATGACGGCGAAGAATCCCGAGCTGTGCGTATTCGCTGACATGATTACTCACTCCTAGAGGAGGTGCAAGCCCCTTATCTTGCTGAATTCCTCGACCCTCCTCATCAGGTACTGTGAGACCGCCCAGTAGGCGATGGCGAAGAGAACCATAATTCCCCACATCGCTGGGACTGGGAGAATGGTTTTCCACTCCCCGTTGAACGTGTAGTACCTCGCAAGATCTATAGCCCAAGTGTAAGGTAGCAAGTAACCTAGCACCCTGATCTGGACAGGTAGAATCGAAATCGGGAAGAAGAACCCACTCAGGAACTGGAAGAGTGTACCGATGATCCCGGCTAAAGAGCCGACCTGCTTCCACATTATCACCGATAGGGAGACCATCGTGCCGAATGCCACCATTACTGTGGCCATGAGGAAGAGATCCACGACGATTACCATGATCGGTATCAGCGTCACCATCCCGCTCGCTACCAAGAACATCAGGATTGGGACGATCAATACAGAGGACATGGTGGCCTCCGCAAGCACAACCCCGACGAAGTAACCGATCCTGCTATGAGGAGAGCTGAAAAGATATTCGAGAGTCCCGTTGTACAAGTCCCTGTTCACCGTATTCAGCGGAGTCCAGAGGGCGACCCCGTCGAAGACTATGAAGAGAAATCCCGATATGAAGAACAATAGCGTCTGCTCCAAGGACAGGTCCAGAGACCTGAAGGAGTATGCTCCCGCGAAGAGATAGAAGACGAGGATGAACAGGAAGCTCCTGACGAAACCACCAAGGAAATTCGCCCTGTACCTAAACCTCATCCTCATATCCATGGTGTAGCTGGCCCTGACCACTCCGAGGAAGCCGGGTGCCACGAAATCACTGTGCATCTCCGCTGAAAATCGGTGAGGAGTGGTCAGGTTCTCACCTCCTCGTCCTTGAACGCACCAATATGGTGGATGAAGGCGTCCTCCAGCGAGATCGAGTGCTGCTTGATCCCCACCTTCACACCCTCCACCTTCAGCACCCCAAGGATGTCGTCGAGGCCTTCGAACACGTCATCCACTCCGAAGGAATACCACGCTCCAGTGTTCGTCTCCTTTATAACCGTCTGAAGAACTGAATCCAAGGAGGACAGCCTCTTCACCACGTTGGTGGGTACTCTGTCCTTCTCGATCTCGATGAACTCCGTCGCTCCCACACTCCGCTTGAGGTTATCGGGTGTGTCCGTGAGGTGAACTCTGCCACGGTCGATCAGGCTGCAGCGATCCGAGAGGTAGTCCACCTCGCTCAGTACGTGGGAGGTAAGAAGAAGGGACTTCCCGTCCTTGACCATCTCCCTGAGGTAGTCGCGGATATTGCTCGCCGCGATCGGGTCCAGACCCTTTGTCGGTTCGTCCAGAATCACGATCGGAGAGTCGTGGAGCAGAGCCCTCATAATCACAACACTCTGCTTCTGACCACCTGACAGATGCATGAACTGCTTCTCCATGAGCGAGTCCTCAATCCTGAACTTCTCGCTCAGGACGGCTATTCTCTCGTCGATATAATCCTTAGAGAGCCCTCTGAGCGCGCCGAAGAACCTGAGGTTCTCGACCGGGTTCAGACGAGCGTACATAGACCGCTCGGTGTCCTGCCCCACGTATCCCATGATCTGTCTGACAGAGTTGGCGTCTCTCTC
>JALWRB010000144.1 GCA_027077875.1 Candidatus Heimdallarchaeota archaeon | reverse complement strand
ATAGCGGTGTAGACAAAGGACACTTCAAATCCGAATGAGTCGATTACCCTTCCACTGTAGGGTGAGAGGATAGTCCACCCAATCCACCTCCACGTCGACATCCATGCACTCCCTGTCGCTCTTACACTCTCCTCGATGTATCCTATTACTCTGGATTGAGTGATCGGAGCAGTCATGTTAGCGAACGTTCCCCTAAGGATGTAGAATGTGGCTGCAAGCCCCAACTCGTTGGAGAAGACAATCCCAAGCAGAGAGATTACCGAGAGGGTTGTGCAGACGAAGAACACCCGTAGATCTCCGAATCTTTTTGCCAATGGGGCTGAGAGCTGCGTGGCCACACCCATAGAAAGATTAAGGACAAGGCTGAGGAGAGATATCTGGTCTGCAGTACCTCCAAGTGAGTTGAGGTAGATCGAGAGGTATGGTAGGGTGGCTCCTGCACCACCACCCATCAGGAACTGGACAGTAGTGAAGATGAGGATGGCGACAACGAGGTCACTGCGGAACAGTGTCCTGAACTGAGCTCCGACCGGTAACGATGTATCAGTTTGATCACTAACTCCGTGCCCCCTCGAGAGAGCAGTGACCAGTACGATTGTGTATAGAACACCACCGACAACGAGGACAAGAAACACCGGGTAGAAAATCGACTTGTAGACCTCAACTGTCTCAGTACTGTACTGCTTGAACCATAGGTAGGATACTCCTGCACCAAGAGCAGGAGGAATCATCCATGTCGTAGAGAACAGGGCGTATGCAGCCACTCTCCTCGTCCCTTTGTTCTCTGCAATAATCGCCATCCCGGGACCAGAGTTAATGGTCTGGGATATTCCCACAATGAGGTAGAAGACGTAAACCCCATTGGCCGAGCTGTCCATAAACAGAAGAGACCCTGCAAGTATGGATGCAGCACCGGAGATGAAGAGGAACTTGGTCAAACCTACCCTCGATGCCAAGATAGCTAAGGGTATCGAGAAGAGCGCCACAAGGGTGAACCTTCCCGCAATAATCTGTCCTATTCGATCCGATGGTAGCCCCAGACCTTGGAGATAAAGAGAGATCGTCGGATCCAGCATTCCAATTGAAAAATTCGCTACTGCACCCCCGAGTACCACGACATAGGTCAGAGGAGTCAACTCAAGTATATCGGCCACAGACTAGTGATTCAATTGGAGTTCATAAATTCGGAGTATGAGGCTATAACGGATTTCCGCCACATCTCAGGATAAAGTCCTTACGCTCCCTTAGAAAGTGCTCCTTGATGATCTCGAACAGAGGTCCCAGCTCCAGCTTCATGGAGTCAAGAGTTCGATTCGGATTTAGCGTTAACTCCTCTACAAGCATGGCAATTTTGTGTATGATCGTCGGTATGACAACAACATTATTCGCTCTCGTCTCCCTAGATTTGAGCGTTTCAAGGATATTACCCAGCCATGCCTTGATCAGCTCCTCAGTATCCATCCTCTCGGTAAGGTCCTGAGAAAGAAGTTTCGGGATGAAAGACGCGAACAGGCTGTCCGAGAGCTCCGAGAACATCACGGGAGTTGGGTTTTTCTGCTTGAACTTCTTCATCTTCACTATGGAGAATTCTCCCTTCGTAATACTGGAGAGGGTGTTCATGAATGATGTAGTCTTGTAGTGTCTGGGAGAGAAGACATGGTGCAATCTCTCCTCGAATCCCTTGCTCAGACGGTTGAGGATACTGATAGCAGTGGAGAACCTGTCCTGCTCGCCGATCTGTAGTGTGATTGACGGTGACCACATGTGCCAGACCTCTACAGGTGGCAACTGAGGTAACTCTGCTATGTCTGTCAATGGAGGACAGATGAGCGGTAGTGTCAGATTCGTGTCGAGAACAAGTACCTTCGGCTCAAAATCCATGTACCTGAACTTGCAGAGGTCAGATATTTTCTTCCACATCTGTGTAGTCGAAGGCATACCGGTCTTCACAACGAAGTTCCACGGTGTCAACCAAAGATTGTCCCTCAGTTTCCAGAACTGGTCTTCTCCGTACTCCTTGGGCTGGAGGTCATCTGACTTCACCCTGTCCTCTACCTCCGAACCCTGAAGAATAGAGAAAAGATCAGCATTGTTGAAGTTGAAATCACAGGCTAAAACCTGAATGTTCAGCTCTTCGAGGAGAATGGTGAGGGCCAACGAAACGGGGGTCTTTCCTCCTCCACCCTTGGATCCCGTGACAATTATGATGCGTTCAACCGCCATTTTACGTATTGCTAATACCCCAACAAGTACAAAGTCCTTTCTCTGCATGTACTCAAAAATAGAGAATCCGTTCAACAAAATTCCTATTCCTTGAATATTACATCTTGAATACTCCGAAAAGACAGTCTAATTCCATGTGCTTAAATATTCTTCCCGTCTATATAGTATAATAGTGCGTGTAGAGACGAAGGAAATAAACGAGCAGAATGTGTCATTCTTTGCCCTGCTGACTGGATTTAGCCTCTATTATGTAAAGTTCAGCGAACCTGCTATCTCAGAGAACATCATTTTCCTCTCGACGATACTTCTTCTAGTGTCAGCTACTCTGCTTATATTCGTCTTTCTCAACCGACTCAAACTCTTCTTCTCCCTCGCTCTGGGGATTTTGCTCTTCGCAGTAGTCAATCTCGGGATATTGCTCGGGGGAATATACGGACTGGGCTCTTCACACCCAGATGTCGTAGAGGGTCTGAACAGATTGTCTCTTGCGGTGTTGGTCATCTGGAAGATCACCTCTGACATGCGCAATCTCAATCTCAGGATTCAGCCAGATGACGGTGAGCACGGTGCACTTTACAACCTGTTCTACGGAATATTCTTCCCTTTTAAGGACTTCAAGTTCCTCGTGAAGACTATTGTGTTCATCTTCGTGTCTTTCTATCTCGTCATGAGCGGATTAGAGTTGATTCAGACGAATGTTGTAGATCCGGAGTTCCTGAGTAAGACGGAGAAGATAGGGATTAACCTACTGTTCATAGGCATACAAACTCCGATGATGATGTCTTCAAGGGCGTCGATTAGTAAGACTTTCTCCAACTACATCTCGAACATTCAGAAGACCCATGCGGTGATCGCGGCTACACCAGGGAAAATGTCGTCCAAGTACAAAGAAATCTTCTCTCTCACCTCAATCTCCTTCTCTGAGATCAATGGAAATGGGAAGCATTTGTGGGTCTCAATCATTGTTATCATTCTCCTCCAAGCATTTCAGACTCAGATCTTGGCTATTCCATGGTTTTCCCCCGAGAACCTGACCTCGATGCTAAATGCACTGAGTGAGCTACTCGGTAGGCTGTTCTAGTAATCTGAGACAAATTTTGTCATCAATGCCTTGTTCACAGGATCATCCTCGATATATTCGAGGAATTGTCTAATTCGTTCCACCGTCACTGGATTGATAGCATGCTCCATGCTACATGCATCCTCGTGCGCAATCTCTTCGTCTAGCCCTAGTAACTTCAGGAAATTTCCGATCACAAGATACGCGTCCTCTACAGACTTGGCGATTTGAATACCCTTGGCTGTCAAAGTGATCTTTCCATACTTCTCATAGTTGATGAACCCTTGGTCCTTTAACCTCTTCATTGCCTCGGTCGTAGAACTAAGGGATCGGCTCATAAGTTCTGCAATCTCCGATACTTTGGCATATCCCTTGGCATTGGATAACCATAGAATCCGTTTGAGGTAGTTTTCGGTGGTCTCGGATAATTCACTCTCCTTGGGCTTGACCCTGTGAACATGGGTAGGAGATTCATCCATATTGCTTGAACAATACCAGATGATAAAACCTTTACCATCCCGCGAAATATCACATCTGGTTGAGTATCCTCTCGTAGAAGCTTTTCTCAAGCCGCCATCCTTCGTCGGAGTTGACAATGAGGTCATCTGCCTCGAGCTTGGCAAGGTGCCTAACGATCTGTACTGGTGGGACATTCCTCACCAATGACTTGATCTTGTCCTTGTCGACGGGTTGATTAGATCCGATAATGATCAGGAGCTCTGCCTCCGGAATATTCTCCAGGGTTGTAGTCAGGAGGTAATGCATCAGGGGGAAGTGAGCGGTGATGTTCTTCATCTTGTCCAAGGCTGTCATGTATTCCTTCTCCGCCTTAATTCTATCATCATCAATCGAAACATGCAAGGACTTAGCTTTCTTCTCAAGCTCCTCCCTCTCTACTCTGAGTTCCTCGATTTCCTTCTTGAGCTTTGAAATGGTATCCTCCCAGCTGCTCCTTGAGTTCTTGTTCTGCTCATAAATCTCGTTCAGCTGGGTGAGGGTGTTCTTTCTGTCTTCCAAAATCGGGTCAAGTGACTTAATCCGCTGGTCTAGCTCATTGATCTCGGTCATGTGGATAGTGCTGTTAATCTCATAAGCCCTGTGTTCTCTCAACTTGCTTTCGAGAGAAGAGAGGTGACTTTTCGTCTCAGCTTCGACAACTGCAATGAGGTCGTAGAGGGACAACTGGAAGTTGACAGGGACCTCGTGCTTTCTGCGAAGGGTGTCCACTTCCTCAATAATCTGCTTGAGCCACTCCATGATCACACCTCCGTCTCCACAACTAGATGGAATTTCTCATTGTTCATGTCCCAAGAAAGGATACGCCTATTCTGAAGTGATCTGAATATCTGCCTTATGGAATTGGGATTGACATTTGAAACCTGTGCTAACCTCTCCACCGTAGTGATCTCGGGATGACGTTTCATCGTGGTTATGATGTCATATGTGGGGTCCTTTAGATAACCGTCCCTAAGAAGCTGTAGGATAATTCTGTATTTGAGTTCTCTTTGGAATATAGAGTCCTTAAGACCATTGAGCTTTCCCTCGATGGGAATCACTTTCTCCTTCCGAATCGCCATGACTCGATCCATCTCAGTCCTTGCATCGAGAATTCTCTTCTTCTCCTCCTGCAGCTCAACCTCAAGTTTGATCTTCTCGGTCCGAAGCTTCTCAATCTCGTCTGCCACCACCCCATTCATCTTGTTCAGTTCTTGGAATTGCTCCTTCAGCATTCCGCTGAGTATCTCCTTGTAGTCCATCTCCAAGGCTTTCCGTTTCCGGACGTCGAGGAACCGCTTGTTAATCTCCTTTATGTCCTGTATCTCACGGTCAATCATATACCTTTCTTCTGGTTTTGCAAGTCTGCAAGTCTGATCAATGGCTTTCTGAATCAGGGTTTTGAGGTTCTCATATTCTGGATCGGTCGGTAAATTACTTAGAAGCACTTCCAGTTCCTTCTTGATGTCTGGAGAATCTGACACACCCTATCTTTGGCACTATCAAAGATAAGCATTTCACATAGAGAGTAGAGGATTATTTTAAATTTCGATTTCGGATTTACCCTTTAGTGGAATATCTAATCGCCGATATTGGTGGGACTAACCTTAGGATCGGTCATTACGTCACTCCCAACGACATTCGAATCTACCGAGAACAGTACAGGGCTGGAGAGGACTTCGGTGAGTTTGTCAGCAGGGCTATTCTCGAATTCGGCATCTCTGAGTTCTCCTTGGTGATTGGTGCAGCGGGACCGGTTATCGACGGTGTCTGCGACCTGACCAATAACCAGCTCCTCCTCGATGAGACCAAACTTCGAGAGACTTTCGGTAACCAGAGGATATACCTCGTCAATGACCTTGAGCTATTGGGGTACTACTTGGGTGATATCGGTGACAAGGAGACGACTCATCTTGAAGTGGTAACCGCCTCAGGGACTGGACTTGGTCTGACCTTTGTGGCATTCTCAAATGGGGGATTCTCCGTACATCCCACAGAGTATGGACATGCTGGAAGGGATGCTCCTGCATGGTCGTTGCATGGACGGGGTTTGAGTGAGATCTACAAGGAGCTCTCCGGCGTAACTCTTGAACCGAGTGAGATAACGCGGCAGAGTAGCTTACACAGTTCCTCACCTGATGAACTCGCTGACCGCTCTGTAGACATATTCGCAAATCTAGCAATCGAGATGCTCAAAGACATCGCTCTCCAGTTTATCCCAGAGAGAGTACATCTCGGGGGGACGCTCTTCTACGAGTTCGAGAATATCCTGAAGAGAAGATTTGGTCAGATTAGCAGACTCATAGAGCAGACTCCGGTGAGAGTGCGCGTACCTGAGATCCTGTTTCTTCCACATGATGCAGCATACCACGGCGGATACGCCTTTCTAAAACTAATGGAATAGGTAGTTTTAGTTCAGAATTCGATAGTCCTCAGGGGAAGGGATGAAGCGTTCGAGTACCCGTGTTTGCTGCAGAATGTCTAGAACCATCTCTACACGTCTGAGGATCTTGGGCTCTCTAAGCAACGCTATCTTCTCCTCTGTTGAGCATGGGAGAGAGAAGCATATTATTGCAAAGAATTTGTCAAATGGGGTCTCTTTGAGATCCACACCCATCTCCTGAATCTCCTCCAACTCACCTTTGAGGATTGTGACCAATTTGTTCTTCAATTCATAGGAGTTGACACCAGACCAGTCCTCGTCATTGATGTCGATTAGAGCCATCCTGTAATCCAGCACATAGTCGCAGAGCTCGTCAATCTCGCAGCTGGCAAGAGGTACTACCAATATGTCAAAACTTCCATCGTAATTCTCCGTGGCATCAAATATCTTACAAACCGTCCCTGTTGAGTAAAGGTCGTCGTCCTGCTCGGTCTCGTTATACGTGGCCGCGATGAATAGGTGCTCGTCTTCAGTTCTGGAGAGGACGTCCCTGACTAGTTTAATGTACCTCGGCTCAAATACGTGTATTGGAACCACCATTCTGGGAAATAATACGGTATAGTGTAACGCAAATATCGGTAATTCCATCTATTATCAGTTAGGCTTAATCAAATTTGAACCTTCACTTCTTCGGTAAAATCATTGGTATATCGGTTCTATCCCTAATCTATTCAGTTTATTAAACCTCTATTTCCAGTGGAAAATATTTCCAAGATAGTTCTGTGTTTCTACATCCCAAAACGGTTTGTGTATACAATTTCACCCCCTTTTAAGCCTTCTTCCTCGAATTAAGAATAATTATCCGCATATTCCAAATCTGTTAAGAAGACCTCGGGGTACTGAGGACTATGGACGAGAAATTTCCCGAGTTCAAGTTTACTGGCTCACCTTTCGAGATCGGGTTTGAGCATGGGAAACTTATGCGATCTAAGATCAGGAAGTCCTTGGAGTTCTACAAGAAGATCTGGCAGGCGGAGGACGAAGTGATCTTGGAGACCGTGATCC